>NZ_DEPM01000157.1:0-14999 GCF_002358775.1 Martelella sp. UBA3392 | reverse complement strand
AATGGTTTTTTTACGCAATCTGCCACGCGGAATGAAACAATCCGCCTCTGCGCCGTGTTGCGACGCACTATGTTTAGGCCTAGTTATGGCCAAAAATTGATGGATGAGGCGGACATGACCGAAACCGAGAATCATGGTCTCAGTGGCTGGATGGAAGGCGGGACGCATCACCTGCGCCAGCGCGTTTATTACGAGGACACGGATTTTTCCGGCATCGTCTACCACGCGCGCTACCTGCATTTCTTCGAACGCGGCCGCACCGATCTTCTGCGCTGCCTCGGCGTGGAGCAGCGCACGCTGCATACGATCGACGAGGAAGGCCTGGCCTTCGCGGTGCATCACATGGACCTGAAATTCGTGCGTCCGGCGCGGATGGATGATATCCTCGACATCACGACGAAAACCGTGAAGGCGACGGGCGCGCGTATGGTGCTCGAACAGGCGATCCACGCCAATGGGCAGTTGCTGACAACGGCGACGGTGACCGTCGTGGTTATCAACAGGGCCGGGCGCGCGCGCCGCATGCCCGATGATCTGGCTGCCACGCTGCTTGAAGGTCAGTCGACGTAAACGGGCGCATTATGCCGAAAGCCCCTGGAATCCGGGCTTGCTAAAACATGAGTATTATGTGAAGGAATTCGCGCCGCCGCGGGAGACGTCTGGTGCGGTCAAAGCTGCCTTCAGGGGCTGGCGATAAAATCGTAACCGGACGTTAACCATGTTCGGCTATTCTGCGAAAAGCGGAGTTTTAGGCCGGTTTGCCTAGCTTTCACCATGATTTTCAAGGACAGGAAGCAAAGATGCGAATCCACTTAAATTCCGAGTTGAACACACCAGCGTCTCGCAGGCGGCTCTAACCATATCGCCCGGCTTGCCGGGCCAATCTATTCAGGGACTTCGTCATATGGAACAGCTTGGGTTGGAAGCTACGCACGCCGATGTCGGCCTTCTGGCGCTCTTCTGGCAGGCGGGATTCGTCGTCAAGATCGTGATGCTGGGATTGATCGCCGCGTCGGTCTGGACCTGGGCGATCGTGATCGAGAAGATCATCGCCTACAACAAGGAACGCCGCGCCTATAATCAGTTCGAGGATGCGTTCTGGTCGGGCACCTCGCTCGAAAAACTCTACAGCAACCTCTCGGATCGCAAGACCAGCGGCATGGCCGCCGTGTTCGTCTCGGCGATGCGCGAATGGAAAAAATCCTTCGAACGCGGCGCGCGGGCGCCGATGGGCCTGCAGATGCGCGTTGAAAAGGCGATGGACGTCGCCATTCAGCGCGAGGCCGAAAAGCTCGAAGCCCGTCTCGGCTTTCTGGCAAGCGTCGGTTCCGCAGCACCCTTCATCGGCCTGTTCGGTACGGTGGTCGGCATCATGACCTCGTTCCAGGCGATCGCCGGATCGAAATCGACCAATCTCGCCGTGGTTGCCCCCGGCATTGCCGAGGCGCTGCTTGCAACGGCCATCGGCCTTGTCGCGGCCATTCCCGCCGTTGTCGCCTACAACAAGTTCTCCGCCGATTCCGGCAAGCTTGAAGGCCGCATGGAGGGCTTTGCCGACGAGTTCTCATCCATCCTGTCGCGTCAGATCGACGAAAAGCTGCAGTCGCGTCCGGCTGCCGAATAGCGAGGGGAGAACCAACCAATGGCAATGTCCATGGGAACAGGCGGCAAGGCCGGCGGTCGTGGCCGCAGGCGCGCAAGACGCGCTCCCGTCAGCGAAATCAACGTCACGCCTCTGGTCGACGTCATGCTGGTGCTTCTGATCATCTTCATGGTCGCGGCGCCGATGATGACGGTCGGCGTGCCGATCGACCTGCCGGAAACCCAGGCCCAGGCGATGAATTCGGATACCCAGCCGATCACCATCTCGGTCAATCCGGAGGGCCAGATTTTCCTGCAGGAAACCGAGATCCCGATCGACGAGGTCGTGCCCAAGCTGGAGGCAATCGCCACCACCGGCTACAATGAGCGCATCTATGTGCGCGGCGACGCCAATGCCGATTACGGCACGGTCATGAAGGTGATGGCCCGCATTTCTGCGGCCGGCTTCAAGAATATCGGTCTTGTCACGCTGCAGGAACAGGATAGCTGATCTTAGCCCATGAAGCGCAGCCTTGCCATTTCATTCCTGTTGCACTGTCTGGTCCTCGGCTGGGCAGTGTTTGTGCTTGGCGCGCCTTCATCGCTTGAAGTGGCCGATGTCGAAGCGCTGCCGGTGACGCTGATACCGGTGGAAGACATTACCCAGGTCCAGCAGGGCGACGAGACGGCGGAGCTTGCCGATATCGCAGCCCCCGTGCCGACCCGGCGGCCGCAGGAGGTCGCCGAGGCGCAGAATGTCGGCGACAACGATATCGACCTAGAAACCGATACCAACGCAACGCCGGACGATATCGCGCAGGAACAGGCAGCCCTGCCGACGCCTGCCGCCGAGCCGACGCCGGAACCCGCGCCGGTGGAAGAGCCCGCTTCCGAGCCGCCGCCGCCCACGCCGCAACCGGCCGAACGGCCCGAACCCACGCCGGAGCCCGCTCCTGCGCCGGAACCTACCCCCGAGCCTGAGCCTGCGCCGGCCCCGGAGCCGACGCCTGCGCCGGAACCCGCGCCAGCCCCCGAGCCGACGCCTGAGCCGGAGGCAAGTGAGCCCGCTGCCGAGACGCCGCCGGAACCGGAACTGGCATTCCCCGAGCAGGCGCCGCTGCCGACGCGCCGGCCGCCGGAGCCGGTGCTGCGCGAAACCCGCACCGCCGAGGCGCCCAGAACCGACAGCCAGACGACGGCGTCGACCACGGCCGAGGAAGACGATTTCGACGTGGACCAGATCGCGGCGCTTCTGAACCGCACCGAGGCGACCGGCGGCGGTGCGCAACGCTCCGAGGCGCCGGCGGCTGCTGGCGCGACCCGCACAACCGGCGGCTCCACGCTCAGCCAGAGCGAGCTTGACGCGCTGCGCGGGCAGATCCAGCGCAACTGGTCGATCCTCGCGGGCCTTGACGGCGCCGACGATGTGCGCATACGCATCCAGATGAAACTCGATCCCTCCGGCGCGATCGTGGGCGCGCCCGAGGTGACTGCCACCGGTGGCAGCGAGAGCGCGCGGCGAATTCTCGCCGGCGGCGCGCGGCGCGCGGTGCTGAAGGCGTCGCCCTTCAGCGGGTTGCCGCGGGAAAAATATGACGCCTGGAGCGAGGTCATCGTGAACTTCGACCCGAGCCAGATGCTTTAACTCTTCATTCGGTGCCGCCTGAGGGCGATCCCCGGCGAACCGGAGCAATCAACGCTGAAAGGCCAGTCCTGTCATGCTTAAAAATTGTCTCGTCTTCCTTTCCGTCGCATGGGCCGGCATCGCCGTCCTGTTCGTGACCCCTGCCAACGCGCTTGTGGAAATCGACATCTCCAGCGGCAATGTCCAGCCGCTGCCGATCGCGATTACCAATTTCATGTCGGACGATGGCCTCGGCGCGGACATTTCCGGCGTCATCGCCGCCGATCTGAAGCGCTCGGGCCTGTTCAAGCCGGTCGACAGCTCCGCCTTCATCGAGCAGATCAGCAATCCCGACCAGACCCCGCGCTTCGAGGACTGGCAGGTCATCAACGCCGAGGCGCTGGTGGTCGGCCGCGTCACCCGCGAGCCTGATGGCAGGCTGCGCTCCGAATTCCGGCTGTGGGATACCTATGCCGGCCAGCAGATCATCGGCCAGCAGTTCTTCACCCAGCCCGACAACTGGCGGCGCGTCGCCCATATCATCGCCGATTCGATCTATCAGGCGCTGACCGGCGAGCAGGGCTATTTCGACAGCCGCATTGTGTTCGTCTCCGAAAGCGGACCGAAGACCAACCGCACCCGCAAACTCGCGATCATGGATCAGGATGGCTTCAACGTGCGCATGCTGACGGACGGGCAGTATATGGTTCTCACCCCCCGGTTCTCGCCGAACCGGCAGGAGGTCACCTACATGTCCTATGAGAACGACCAGCCGCGCGTCTATCTGCTCCAGCTTGAGACCGGACAGCGCGAGGTTGTCGGCAACTTCCCCGGCATGACCTTCGCGCCGCGGTTCTCGCCCGACGGCCAGCGCATCATCATGAGCCTGCAGCAGGATGGCAACGCCAACATTTATACAATGGACCTGCGCACCCGCTCGACCACGCGGCTGACGAATACCGGCGCGATCGATACCTCACCATCCTATTCGCCGGACGGCAACCGGATCGTGTTCGAAAGCGACCGCGGCGGGCGTCAGCAGCTCTATGTGATGAATGCCGACGGCTCCAACCAGCAGCGGATTTCCTTTGGCGACGGCAGCTATTCGACGCCCGTCTGGTCGCCGCGCGGAGACCTGATCGCGTTTACCAAACAGTCCGGCGGCAAGTTCTCGATCGGGGTGATGAAGCCCGATGGCAGCGGCGAGCGCATCCTGACCACCGGTTTCCACAATGAGGGGCCGACATGGTCGCCGAATGGCCGCGTGCTGATGTTCTTCCGCCAGAATGCCGGCGAGGGCGGTCCACACCTTTATTCGATCGACCTGACGGGTTACAATGAACAGCGCATCCAGACGCCGGATTTCGCATCTGACCCGGCCTGGTCGCCGCTGCTGGAGTAGAGCGCGAGGGACAGAATTCGTTCGCGCCGCGATGCGGGCTTGCCTTTAACGTTTCCTTAGCCATTTCCGTTGAGGGGACGTTAACAGTGATTTGCTAGCACTTTGCGGCAAGGTCGGCGGTCTGCGTACCGTCCATAGTTTTGAGTTGTATTTCCGAGTTATCGACCGGTCATCCGGTCCATGTTTTGAACGCTTCTTAAGGAGAGCGGTAATGAGCCGAGCCACGTTTGGGGTTGAAGGCAATGCGAACAAATTCAGGGTGAAGCCCGCAATGGTCGCGCTTTGCGCGGTGCTTGCGCTGGCCGGCTGCGCCAAGGACAACAAGAACAACCTGCCGGGCAACGGCATGGCGGGCGGCGCCGGCGCATCCTCGGGCATCGCTTCCCCGGGCAGCGTCCAGGACTTCGATCTGAATGTCGGCGACACGGTCTATTTCGAAACCGATTCGGCATCGATCACGCCGATCGCGGCCCAGACGCTCGACAAGCAGGCCCAGTGGCTGCAGCGCTACCAGAACTACGCGATCCGCATCGAAGGCCATGCCGACGAGCGCGGCACCCGCGAATACAACCTTGCCCTCGGCGCCCGCCGCGCAACGGCCACCAAGAACTACCTGGTGTCGCGCGGCATTCCGGCCAATCGCCTGTCCACGATCTCCTACGGCAAGGAACGCCCGGTCGCGGTCTGCGACAACATTTCCTGCTGGTCGCAGAACCGCCGCACCGTCACCGTGCTGACGGGCGCGGGCAGCTGATTGGTCCGAAAGCAGACTTGAAAAACCGGCCTCGCGCCGGTTTTTTTATGTCCGCCGTGCAACAATTCGCGTTTTGATCTAAATATGGCCAGAAACACAGTGTGCGAAGGTTCGAGGCAAAAGGTTTGGGACATGCGATGATGAAAAAAGCGATGATTTGTCTTCTGGCCGGTTCGGCGATGCTGGGAGGAAGCGCCAATGCGGCAGTCTTTCCCGCATTCGGCAAGGCGGCCGGACAGAACACGCAGGTGGTTCAGGTCCAGGCTACGGATCCGTCCCTCAGGATTCAGCAGCTTGAGGAGCAGGTGCGCAACCTGACGGGTCAGGTCGAGGATCTCGGCTTCCAGATGCTGCAGATGGAAGAGAAGATCCGCAAGATGCAGGAGGACATGGAATTCCGTCTGCAGGACCTTGAAAGCGGCATGGCAACGCCGCCTTCGGGAGGCGCCGGCGATGCCGGCAGCCTTGGCAATGATGAGACGGCGACGATGGATGCGCCGCCGCCCAACCCGGAACCCTCGGCGACCAACGATGTGCCTGCTGATCTGCCCGAAGCGGCCGAAGGCGGCGGGTCCGATGCCGATTTCTACAAGCTCGCCTATGATCTCGTTCTCTCCGGCGATTACCAGCAGGCCGAGGAGGCTTTCGGCGAGTTCGTGCTGAGCTATCCCGACAGCCCGCTCATTCCCGATGCCAGCTTCTGGCTCGGCGAATCGATGCTGGCGCAGCAGAAATACAACGAAGCCGCCAAGACTTTCCTGAATGCCTACAAGGCCTATGGCGATTCCGCCAAGGCGCCGGAGATGCTGCTGAAACTCGGCCAGTCGCTTGCCGGAATGGACAACAAGGACGCCGCCTGCGCCACCTTTGCCGAAGTGCCGACGCGTTATCCGAACGCCGCCCAGGCCGTGCTGACCAAGGCCCAGGCTGAAATCAGGGCCAATGGATGCTGACCTCGGTGTCAGTCAGTTCACAGACATTTTCGGGCGGAGAAGCCGCCCTCAATGCCGCCTTCGATTTTGCGAGCCGACTCAAGCCGGGCTGTCATGTTCTGGTCGCGGTGTCCGGCGGCAGCGATTCGCTCGGGCTGCTGGCGGCACTTTGCGAAGCCGCGGAGAAGCTGTCGCGTCCCGACATCCGCATCTCGGCCGCCACGGTCGACCATGGCCTGCGCGCGCAATCCGCCGATGAGGCGGAAACGGTCGCGCGCTTATGCGCCACCCGTGCGATTGGACACGAAACGCTTCCCTGGCGCGGCGAAAAGCCGGCGACGGGGCTGATGGCGGCCGCGCGCGACGCCCGCTATCGTCTGCTGGCAGACCATGCCGCCCGGATCGGCGCGGATGTGATCGCCGTGGCCCACACGCTTGATGACCAGGCCGAGACGCTGGAGATGCGCCAGGCCCGCAACCCCGACCCGCCGGTTTCCGGCATGGCGGCCGAAACGCTTCTGATGGGCCGCATCTGGACAGCCCGTCCGTTCCTGTCCGTTTCCCGTGAGGCGATCCGCGACCTGCTGGTTGCGCGAGGTGTTGCCTGGATTGATGATCCATCCAATGACAACCCCCGTTATGAACGGGTCCGCATGCGCCGGTCCCTTGGCGGCGCGGTCGCGACGCCGGGCGCTGAGGCCACTATGGCCGGGCATATACGTCGCCGTCTCTCCGAAGCCGCGGCCGATCTTCTCGTTTCTTCCGTGCGCATTCAAGGCGCGGCTGCGGCCGAAATTGATCTGGAGTGGTCTGCCGCCAATCCGGATGCGGCCCGCTATCTGCTGAAGGCGCTGACGGCAGTCATCGGCGGCGAAACCCACGGGCCCGGGAAAGCGGTGCTTGCCGATATTCTGGCGATGGCCGAAGCGCCGCATGGCGCGCGCATGACGGCCGGGCGTTGCCTGTTCGAGCGCAATCGGGCGCGGCTTTTCACGCTGCGCGAACGGCGCGGCCTTGAGCGCATTGAGGTTCTACCGGGGACGACGCGGATTTGGGATGGTCGGTGGCGGATCGAAAATCGCTCCCGCGCAGTGGTGGAGATCGGCCCCGCCGGCATTGACGGCGAGCCGATCGAGGCCTTCGCCGCGCTTCCGCCGCGCCTTTCAAAGCTGGCACGCTTGACCATGCCTTGCGCAGGGCAGGGCGCATTGCCGGGCGAGGTCGGGATCAGCCGCATTCTCTCGCCATACCAGCGCTATCTGCCCGGTTTCGATCTGGCGCTGGCCAACCGGCTGGCGGAGGCTTTCGGCCTTTCGCCTTTTCCCGCGCCCGGCTATTTCGGCGGTTAATATTAAACTTGGGATGCGCTTGTCTTGGCAAGACATGGCGTCGACCCTATGTTAGGCCTAACTCAGCGGCACCACCGTGCCGGTTATAGGATTTCGGGGATTTTGATGAACCCAAACTTACGCAATATTGCGCTGTGGGCCATAATCGCGTTGCTGCTGGTCGCGCTTTTCAGCATGTTCCAGTCGACGCCGTCGCATAACGGCGCGACGCAGGTGGCCTATTCGCAATTCGTCAGCGATGTCGATTCCGGCAAGGTCAAGGATGTGACCATTACCGGCAACACCATTACCGGCACCTATTCCGGCGGTGGCGGCAAGACATTCCATACCTATGCCCCGGTCATCGACGATTCCCTTCTCACCAAGCTGGAAAGCGCCAACGTACAGGTCGATGCCAAGCCCGTGAACGACGGCTCCGGTGGTATCCTGAGCTATGTCGGCACGCTTCTGCCGATGCTTCTGATCCTCGGCGTCTGGCTGTTTTTCATGCGCCAGATGCAGGGCGGCTCGCGCGGGGCGATGGGCTTCGGCAAGTCCAAGGCCAAGCTTCTGACCGAAGCCAATGGCCGCGTCACCTTTGATGATGTCGCCGGCGTTGACGAAGCCAAGCAGGATCTCGAGGAAATCGTCGAATTCCTGCGCGACCCGCAGAAGTTCCAGCGCCTCGGCGGCCGCATTCCGCGCGGCGTGCTGCTGGTCGGCCCGCCCGGTACCGGCAAGACGCTGCTGGCCCGCTCGGTGGCCGGTGAGGCCAATGTGCCGTTCTTCACGATCTCCGGTTCCGACTTCGTCGAAATGTTTGTCGGCGTCGGCGCATCGCGCGTGCGCGACATGTTCGAGCAGGCCAAGAAGAACGCGCCCTGCATCATCTTCATCGACGAAATCGATGCGGTCGGCCGTCATCGCGGCGCCGGTCTCGGCGGCGGCAATGATGAGCGCGAGCAGACGCTGAACCAGTTGCTGGTCGAGATGGACGGCTTCGAGGCCAATGAGGGTGTTATCCTGATCGCCGCCACCAACCGTCCCGACGTTCTGGACCCCGCGCTTCTGCGTCCCGGCCGTTTCGACCGTCAGGTCGTGGTGCCGAACCCGGATATCGTCGGCCGCGAACGCATTCTGAAGGTCCATGCCCGCAATACGCCGCTTGCCCCGAATGTCGACCTCAAGGTCGTTGCCCGCGGCACGCCCGGCTTTTCCGGCGCCGACCTGATGAACCTCGTTAACGAGGCGGCGCTGATGGCCGCAAGGCGCAACAAGCGTCTGGTGACCATGGCGGAATTCGAGGATGCCAAGGACAAGATCATGATGGGTGCCGAGCGGCGCTCCACCGCGATGACCGAGGCGGAAAAGAAGCTGACGGCCTATCACGAGGCCGGTCATGCGATCGTGGCAATGAAGGTGCCGGTGGCCGACCCCGTTCACAAGGCGACCATCATTCCCCGTGGCCGCGCGCTCGGCATGGTGATGCAGCTTCCCGAGGGCGACCGCTACTCGATGAGCTACAAGTGGATGATCTCGCGCCTCGCCATCATGATGGGCGGCCGCGTTGCCGAGGAGCTCACCTTCGGCAAGGACAACATCACCTCCGGCGCATCCTCCGATATCGAGCAGGCGACCAAGCTTGCACGGGCGATGGTGACGCAGTGGGGCTTCTCCGACGAGCTCGGACATGTCTCCTATGGTGAGAACCAGCAGGAGGTCTTCCTGGGGCATTCGGTCTCGCAGTCGAAGAACGTCTCCGAGACCACGGCGCAGAAGATCGACAGCGAAATCCGCCGCCTGATCGACGAGGCCTACACCGAGGCCACCCGCATACTGAAGGAAAACCACGACGGCTTCGTCGCGCTGGCCGAAGGCCTGCTCGAATATGAGACGCTGTCCGGCGACGAGATCAAGGCGATCCTGAAGGGCGAGAAGCCCGCCCGCGATCTCGGCGACGACACGCCGCCCTCGCGCGGTTCGGCGGTGCCCTCCATGGGGCCCAAGAAGGACGCGCCCGCGCCGGCAGACGGCAAGGGCGACGGGTTCGAACCGCAGACCAATTGACCATTCAACCGCCGGCCCCAAAGCCGGCGGTTTTTTGTTGGCGTTTGGAAGGGCGTCCCGGACGGCGTTTGCGGGCTACTGGCCAATCGCGCCACGGTAACGCCATGTTAGCGGTGTTGACGTTATTTTAAGTGCCCTGAGGGCGATAATCTGCGAAGACACTCTCGTTTGTATTTTAGCTTTGGAGCGACGCGGCGCGCGCGGCGCTGAAGGGATTGCCATGACACGTAAATATTTCGGCACCGACGGTATTCGCGGACAGTCCAATGTTTTTCCGATGACGCCGGATCTGGCGATGCGCGTGGGCATCGCCGTCGGCACGATCTTCCGGCGCGGCGATCACACCCACCGCGTGGTGATCGGCAAGGATACGCGGCTTTCCGGCTATATGCTGGAAAATGCGCTGGTGGCGGGCTTCACCGCGGCCGGCCTCGATGTCTATCTGCTCGGCCCGATCCCGACGCCGGCCGTCGCCATGCTGACGCGCTCGCTGCGCGCCGATGTCGGCGTGATGATTTCGGCGTCGCACAACCCC
Organism: Martelella sp. UBA3392; assembly: GCF_002358775.1. Lineage (NCBI taxonomy): Bacteria > Pseudomonadati > Pseudomonadota > Alphaproteobacteria > Hyphomicrobiales > Aurantimonadaceae > Martelella > Martelella sp. UBA3392. The sequence goes on along the minus strand of NZ_DEPM01000157.1, from coordinate 4,776 downwards.
TTTGCCGATAACGGCATCAAGCTGTTCGGGCCCGACGGCTACAAGATGTCCGACGAGATCGAGGCGCGGATCGAGGCGTTGATCGATCGCGACAATTTCCACGCCCAGCTTGCCCGCTCGCACGAGATCGGCCGCGCCAGCCGCGTTGACGGCGACATCTATCGCTATATCGAATTCGTCAAGCGCACCCTGCCGCGCGATGTCACGCTGCACGGGCTCAGGGTCGTGGTCGATTGCGCCAATGGCGCGGCCTACAAGGCGGCCCCTACCGCGCTGTGGGAGCTTGGCGCGGATGTGGTCGCGATCGGCACCAAGCCGGACGGTCTCAACATCAACAAGGAATGCGGCTCCACCTATCCCAAGACCCTGCAGGAAAAGGTGCATGAGGTGCGCGCCGATATCGGCATCGCGCTCGACGGCGACGCCGACCGCGTCATCATCGTTGACGAGCAGGGCAGCATCATCGATGGCGACCAGGTGATGGCGGTGATTGCTGGCAACATGGTCGAGGACAAGGAATTGAAGGGCGGCGGCGTTGTCGCCACCGTCATGTCCAATCTCGGCCTCGAGCGCCACCTGAACGGCATGAATCTCGATCTGGTGCGCACCAAGGTCGGCGACCGCTACGTCGTCGAGCATATGCGCAAGAACGGTTACAATGTCGGGGGCGAGCAATCCGGCCATATCGTGCTGTCCGATTTCGGCACCACCGGCGACGGGCTGGTGGCTGCGCTGCAGGTGCTGGCCGCCGTCAAGCGCGCGGGCAAGCCGGTCAGCGAGGTCTGCCGCAAATTCGATCCCGTGCCGCAGCTTCTGCGCAATGTCCGTATCACCGCCGGCGCGGCTCCGCTGGAAGACGGCAATGTCAAGAAGGCGATCGCCGATGCCGAGGCCGAACTGAAGGGGCGCGGCCGCCTGGTAATCCGCCCCTCGGGCACCGAGCCGCTGATTCGGGTGATGGCCGAGGGCGACGATCCGGCACAGGTAGAAAGCGTCGTCTCGGGCCTGATCGACGTGATTGCGAGCGTGCGCACGGCTGCGTGAGGTCTGCCGCCGACCAAACAATCCGCTGACCGCTGAAAGCGTCTGCGCGGAATTGACGAACCCCACGTCATGCTATGTTTGACTTTGTCTGATCCCAGCGTCTCAAATGTATTCGACGGAGGAACAGCTCTACCCAATGAGGGAAGAGTGGAAGAGCGGTATGCCGATAACACGAGTAAGCCTGTCGGAACCATGCCCAATAATCTTGCAGAGTAACTCACCAGCAACTCGAAGCCGGCCTTGATGTCCCAGACCACGTCTGAAAGTCAGAACGTCCGCTGGGCGCATCCTGTTTTTAGAACGTTGGTTGCTTGCGATGCGACTTCCGTCTCTATTTCCTGTGGGGCAGAACCTGCGTACACCAGAAAGGACAGGGTCTCATTCGATGACGGGACTTCCGTTTCGATACAGGCGACCACATAGTCCGCTTCCTTCCTGTCCAGACTTCTTTTCTCGCCTTTTTCCCAACATGCGCCAAGCATATTCACGCGAAACGGCAATGAGTTGTTGCACGCGTTCCTGGGACTCAAATCCTTGCCAATCTGATTTCCGTCCTGATAGGCACGGATTGTCAGCTCGAAGCCCTTTGTATCGGCTGGAAAGGTGAATGCGCCGGGCCCCTCATAGTGGCGAAGGCCGCAAAGTACCTCGCCCTTGTCAAGCGCAGCCCATTTTATTCCGCCCATAAGGGTGCTTCCGATTGCCGGCAGCCAGTCAGCAGCCGAATCCAGCAATTCCTCACTGCTCCCGCCTGAAACAGTGCACATTGCCGCGACTTTGAAGTTGTTGTCGATGTCCGTGGTTGTGAACCCAAAATGGTTTGTCTGCTTGGTGTCATACGCTTGTGCGGAAACCACCAATCCCGCAAAAAAAGTCAATAAAGTAACGTTGAACTTCAATAGGCGCATAATATCCCCCGCACGAATGAATGTTTACCCGATGTTATACCAGGTAACCGTCATTCTATCGACAATATATTTGAATTCAACTGCGGAGAGAAGGTTTTCTCTCGACCGGCTGTGTTGCTGCCTCGCTTTGAGGGTTGGGTCAGGTTCAAGCGACCGATGGAAATTATTGTCGTTATCGCTCTCATTTCGTCCCATGCCGTGAATTTCCGCGTTTGCCTACTCCAGTGCCAATGAAGTGAACCTTACAAGAACATTCGGTGATGTGTTGTGTCAGTCCCGGCCGTTTGCTCTCTCTATGGTCGTGTCTCGCTCGCGCGAACTTGCTGACCGTCATCACCCGGTCATCTTTTCCCTTGCTTAATCCCTACGTCTCCCATATATCCGACGGCGGGACACCTCTCCCCAACGAGAGGCCACTATCTGAAAGGGTAGACTATGACTGATATGACCAAGCCGGACGTGCGTCCGGCCAATCCCCGCTTTTCTTCCGGCCCCTGTGCGAAGCGTCCCGGCTGGACGCCCGAAGCGCTCAATGATGCGCCGCTTGGCCGCTCCCATCGTGCGAAAATCGGCAAGGCGAAGCTCAAGGAAGCGATCGATCTTACCCGCGAGATCCTCGGCGTTCCCGGCGATTACCGCATCGGCATCGTGCCGGCGTCGGATACCGGCGCGGTCGAGATGGCGCTGTGGTCGCTGCTCGGCGAACGCGGCGTCGACATGCTTGCCTGGGAATCGTTCGGTTCGGGCTGGGTGACCGATGTCATCAAGCAGCTCAAGCTCAAGGACGCGCGCAAGATCGAAGCGCCCTATGGCCAGCTCCCCGACCTTTCCACTGTCAATTTCGACGATGACGTGGTCTTCACCTGGAACGGCACCACCTCGGGCGTGCGCGTTCCGAATGCCGATTTCATTCCCTATGACCGCAAGGGCCTGACGATTTGCGACGCGACCTCGGCCGTGTTCGCGCAGGACCTCGACTTCAACAAGCTCGATGTCGTCACCTTCTCCTGGCAGAAGGTGCTGGGCGGCGAGGGCGGCCATGGTGTCCTGATCCTCTCGCCGCGCGCTGTCGAGCGGCTGGAGAACTACACCCCGGAATGGCCGCTGCCGAAGATCTTCCGCATGACCAAGGGCGGCAAGCTGATCGAGGGTATCTTCGTCGGCGAAACCATCAACACGCCATCCATGCTCTGCGTCGAGGATTATCTCGATGCGCTGAAATGGGCGAAACAGGTCGGTGGCCTTGAAGGCCTGATGGCGCGGGCTGATGCCAATGCCAAGGTGATCTTCGATTTCGTCGAGAACAACGACTGGATCGAAAACCTCGCCGAAGTGGCCGAGACCCGCTCCAATACATCCGTCTGCCTCAAGATCGTCGATCCGGCGGTTCTGGCGCTTGACGATGCCGGGCAGGCCGCCTTTGCAAAGGCGATCGTGACCGCGCTCGACAAGGAAGAGGTCGCCTACGATATCGGCGCCTATCGCGACGCGCCGTCCGGCCTTCGCATCTGGGCCGGCTCCACGGTGGAAACCGCCGATATGGAAGCGCTGATGGGCTGGCTCGACTGGGCTTTCCGTACGGAAAAAGCCAGGCTTTCCGAAAACGCGGCCTGACACGCCCAACGGAGGTCGGGCCATGTCGCCGCGCATCCTCAACTTCATTGCAGACACGACGGCGCTGGTGATTTTCTTCACCATCGCCAGTGGTCTCAACGAACGCTTCATTGCCGGAATGACCTGGAGTGAGCTTCTGGTCTCACGGTCGATCGGAGCAGTGTTGATGGTGCTGACGGCAAGGCCTTATGGTCTGTGGCGGGATTTCCTCTTCGGAAAGATTAAGCCAAAGACGCGTGCCGGCGAATTCGCCACGGATTGCTTTTCCCTGATCGCCTTTCAGGTGCCGATCTACATCGCGATCATCGCGATCGGCGGAGCCTCCGGCGTTGGCATTATCAGAGGCGCGGCTGGGTTCGCGGTGCTGATGTTGGTGCTTGGCAGGCCCTACGGCATGTTCCTCGAGTTCGTAAGGGGCCTTTTCGGCCTCACGGGTAAGGGGCAAAAGCCGATGTCGCTTGGCGGCTGACGATATTGCAGACCGGGCCGCTGGCCGGCCCGGACCCGTTCATAAATTATCATTCGTCGCGGCTCGACCCGGCGCAAACCTACAGGAGGCCATCATGGCACCTCGCGTACTCGTATCCGACGCGCTGTCGGAAGCTGCCGTCCAGATCTTCAAGGATCGCGGCATCGATGTCGACTTCCAGCCGAAGCTCGGCAAGGACAAGGAAAAGCTGCTCGAAGTCATCGGCCAGTATGATGGCCTTGCGATCCGCTCGGCCACCAAGGCGACCGAAAAGCTGATCGAGGCGGCGACCAATCTCAAGGTCATCGGCCGCGCCGGCATCGGCGTCGACAATGTCGATATCCCGGCCGCATCGCGCCGGGGCATCATCGTCATGAACACGCCCTTCGGCAACTCGATCACGACCGCCGAACACGCCATCTCGCTGATGCTGGCCGTTGCCCGCCAGATCCCGGCCGCCGACGCCTCGACCCAGGCCGGCAAGTGGGAGAAGTCGAAATTCATGGGCGTCGAGATCACCGGCAAGACACTCGGCGTCATCGGCGCCGGCAATATCGGCTCGATCGTCTGCAACCGCGCGCTCGGCCTGAAGATGAACGTCATCGCCTATGATCCCTTCCTGTCGCAGGACAAGGCCGAGAAGATGGGCGTCACCAAGGTCGAGCTCGACGAACTGCTGGCCAAGGCCGACTTCATCACGCTCCACGTTCCGATGACCGACAAGACCCGCGGCATCCTGAA
>NZ_DEPM01000254.1:0-8302 GCF_002358775.1 Martelella sp. UBA3392 | reverse complement strand
TGCTGCTGCTGATAGCCGGCGTTTCGGGCGCATTCCTGACCGGCGATATCTTCAACCTCTATGTCTGGTTCGAAGTGCTGCTGATCTCGTCCTTCGGTCTGCTGATCCTGGGCTCGACCCATGAACAGCTTGACGGCGCGATGAAATATGCGGTGCTGAACCTGATCGGCACCACGCTGTTCCTGATCGCGGTTGCCTATATCTACGCCGTGTTCGGCACGCTCAACATGGCCGATATCGCGATCCGGGCGCGTGAAACGCCGACGCTGCCGACCGCGACGATCGGGGCGCTGTTCGTGCTGGCCTTCGGCATGAAGGCGGCGGCCTTTCCTGTCAATTTCTGGCTGCCGGCCTCCTATCACACGCCGCGCACCGTGGTCTCGGCGCTGTTCGGCGGGCTTTTGACCAAGGTCGGCGTTTATGCCCTGCTCAGGGTCATGGTGATGATCCTGCCGGCCGATCTTGCGGCACTTTCCTCCGTCGTCGGTCTTGCCGCCTTCCTCACCATGGTGCTGGCCGGTCTCGGCGCGATCGCCCAGCATGACATCCGCCGCGCGGTCGGCTACATCGTGATCGTGGGCATCGGCAACTGCCTTGCGGGCGTTGCGATCGGCGGCATGGACGGGCTTCAGGGCGCGCTGTTCTACGCGTTGCATTCGATGATCCTGATGACGCTGCTCTATCTGATCACCGGCCTTGCTGGTCGGCTCGCCGGCGGCTTCTCGCTCAACCAGATCGGCGGCATCTACAAGCGCTATCCGGTCTTTGCCGGCCTCAGCCTCGGCGCGTTTTTCGCAGCCGCCGGACTGCCGCCGTTTTCAGGCTTCTGGCCGAAGGCGATACTGGTGCGCGCCGGCGTCGAAACCGGATCGTGGTGGCTTGCCGCCGGCATCCTGTTTGCCGGTTTCTGTTCGACGATCGCGCTTGGCAGGATATTTCTGCTGGCCTATTGGCGGCCGGCAGAGGGTGAGGTTTCCGAGACGCTCAGGATCCCGTTTTCCGAGTGGCTACCGATTATCGGACTTTCCGCCATCGTTGTCGTCTTTGGGCTCTATCCGGAGCCGGTGTTGAACCTGACGGCAAAGGCGATTGGCGGCATTCTTTCGCCGGAAGGGTATTTCCTGTCGGTATTTCCGGGAGGAAGCGTGCAATGAAGATACTGCTTTCCAATCTCGTTCTGGCGATCTTCTGGGTTGCCGTAACCGGCAGCGCCTCGCTGCATAATCTGGTCTTCGGCATCATCATCGGTGCGATCGCGGTTGGGCTGGTGCGCCATCAGATCGGCGGAACAGGCTATTTCTCGCGGGCAAAGCGGCTGTTCATGCTGCTGATACTGTTTCTCTACGAGCTCATGGCCTCTGCCTGGTCGGTGGCGAAACTCGTCTGCTCGCCGCGCATGAACGTCAAGCCCGGCATATTCCGCTATGAACTGACGCTGGAAAAGGATTTCGAAATCGTTCTGCTTGCCAACATGATCACGCTGACGCCCGGAACGCTGTCCGTCGATGTTTCGGATGACAATAAATATCTCTATATCCACGCGATTGACTGCGCCGATCCCGACGCGATCAGGAAGAGTATCGCCGAGGGCTTCGAAACCAAGATCAGGGAGGCCTTTGCCTGATGACGCCTGAGGAGATCGTACAGCATGCCGCAGATATGTCCCTCGTTCTGCTTTCGATTGCGCTGCTCCTGACGGCCTATCGGGTGGTGAAGGGGCCGACGCTGCCGGACCGGGTTCTGGCGCTCGATATGATTGTGGCCGTGGGCGTGGGGTTCATCATCGTGATCGCGGTGCGGACCGGGTTCACGCTTTACATCGACATCGCCATCGCGCTCGGCCTGGTCGGCTTTCTGGCGACCGTCGCCTTCGCGCGCTTCATCCGCTCCAGCGCGATGCGGGCCGATACCGAGACGGGTTTCGAGGTGAAACCGCATCCGATGGCCTATGATTCCGGCCCATCGGGCGAAGACGTGCCGGTGGTTTCGGCCGATGCGGAAAAAGGCAGGGAGTAGGGGAATGACGCAGTATCTTCTGGCAGGGCTGGTTTCCGTTCTGATGCTTGCGGGCGCGGCCTTCACCCTGACGGCTGCAATCGGCATCATCAGGCTGCCTGATCTCTATTCGCGCATGCATGCGGCCTCAAAGGCCGGCACGGTCGGCGCAGGGCTGATCTTTCTGGCAATCGGCATCCATGCGGGCGAGATATCGACTTTCGTGCGGGCCTGCGCGGGCATCGTATTCTTCATCATAACGGCGCCGATCTCGGCTCATCTACTGGCGCGAGCCTCTCATGAAGTTGGCTACCCGCTATACGAGAACACGGTCAGGGATGAATTACAAAGTAGAGATAGTGACTAGCAGGTCGGTTTTCGCGATTTTGGAATGTTTTTAAGTATTATGTCGCGGACAGCTCCTAAATCTCGTGGTCGCGCTCCACTGCCTTCAATAAAGACGTTAAAACGGCGATTTAAACTTTACATTTATCATTGAAGTGGTATTCCGTCCAAGAGCGCGCGAATATTTCGCTCGTTAATGAGAATAATCAGGCCCTATCCGTGAGGCTGTGCTGCCGGTTTGCCGTGCGGCTCAGCTCTGATTTCTACGCAGAAACGACGACGACCAACGGCGCTGCTTGAAGAGATTTTCTGAGGGCGTCCTTGCGGAGAGTAACTGCGGGCGCGGGCTGGCAAAGAAAAGAACAGGAGTGAATAATGACGGATGCAACGGTTGAGCGGGATAACCAGGCCCTCGTGGAGTTGACCGCCGATATCGTGGCCGCTTATGTGAGCAACCATGTGATCCAGACCGGTGATCTGCCGGGGCTGATTCACGAGGTGCACGCCGCGCTGAGCAACACCGCGAAGCCGCAGGCCACCGCCCAGGCGCAGGAAAAGCAGAAGCCGGCGGTATCGGTTCGCAAGTCGATCAGCGGCGACCATCTCGTTTGTCTGGAATGCGGCGGCAGCTTCAAGTCGCTGAAGCGTCATCTGATGACCCATCATGACCTGACCCCGAATGCCTATCGTGAAAAGTGGGACCTGCCCGCCGATTATCCGATGGTGGCCCCGTCCTATGCCGAGGCGCGTTCCCGGCTTGCCAAGGAAATGGGTCTCGGACAGCGCCGCGGGCGCTAACCGCGACAGAACGATTTCGCTCCGAATCTGAATGCCGGCGGTCGATAGACTGCTGGCATTTTTTTATGTGCGAGCGCTAGCAACCGCGACACCTGCTCCGCCAAACCCCCCTATAGTTGTGTTTACTTTCTAGTAATACCCTCATAGGTAAACGGTTGAAGGTGGTAGGAAAATAATCCTATGATGGAGGAAAATAAGTAAACAAAAACAACAGGCGGTTTCGAGAGTACCCCTCTTAATGTCCCCGCTTCCGGCGCCGATGTAAGAATAAAATCCTATTTCTCAGGGAGCTGACATGAACGAGCAACGCGTAGCATCGCCGGTCGCGACGACCTTCCATCAACGCCTGAACCACAGCCCTCAACCGGCCTGGTGCATGGAGAGGGCAAGCCAGATGTCGGATATCCGCAAGGCTTGCCGCATTGTTCTGCTGATCACCAAGGAGATGGCGCTTATCGCCGGCGAGCGGATTTCGATCCGCGCCGAGCGGCGGCGTTCCGTCTCGCATTACCGCCAGATCGCCATGTATGTCTGCCACGTATCACTGCAATTGTCTCTGAGCGAGATCGGACTCGCGTTCGGGCGTGACCGCACGACAGTGGCCTATTCCTGCCGCGTGATCGAGGACCGGCGTGACGACCGGGCTTTCGACGAGTTCATCGCCGCCGTCGAGCGTCTGGCCTATAACGTTATCATTGCCGCCGAGGTGCGCCATGACGGCTGAAATGGGCGAGAAGACGCCGCTGGACATGCTGGCGCGACTAAAGGCGCGCGACGGTTCTCCTTTTCTGACGGAGGAGGCGTTTACCGCCGGGGAACGCCTGGCGGAGGATTTCAACCGCGCCCTTATGCAGCCGCGGATTTCGGCGTCGCTTCAGCCGCGCCTCGAGACGCGCGGTCGCTTTGCCGCCCCATCGGCCATGTCGGATACGGCGATCGATGCGCGCCGCCGCGTGGCGCGGGCGCTGAAGGCGGTCGGCCCGGAGCTTGCCGATATCGCGCTCGATTTCTGCTGTTTCATGAAAGGGCTCGAACAGATCGAGCGCGAGCGGCAATGGCCGGTCCGCTCTGCCAAGCTGATGGTGCGCACCGCCCTGCAGGCGCTCGCCCGCCACTACACGCCGCCCCCGCCGAAGGGTGGCATGCGTGGATGGGGAGCGGAGGGCTACCGGCCCGAAATCTCGGCATTGTTCTCGGATGAATGAAATGCTCAGGCGGCGAGTTTGCGCGCCGCCGTTTCGCGGATTTTGGTGACCATGGCGTTGAGCCCGTTGGCGCGCTGCGCCGAGAGGTGATCGACCAGGCCGATCTTGCGGAAGGTTTCGATGGCGTCTGTCTTCGCGATCTCGGATGCGGTGTGGCCCGAATAGACGGTCAGCACGATCGACACCAGCCCGCGCACGATGAAGGCATCGGACGAGCCCCGGAATTCCATAACGGGATCCTCGCCGTCGCCCGTCTTCGACACCAGCCAGACCTGGCTCGCGCAGCCATGCACGCGATTGTCCTCGATCTTCTCGTCCTCGGGCAGGTCCGGCAGGGCCTTGCCGAGTTCGATGACGTAGCGGTAGCGGTCTTCCCAGTCATCGAGAAAGGAAAAGTCGTCGATAATCTGCTTGAGTTTGTCGCTCATCATCCGGCCTTTCGATTGCTCTCGCCCCGATATAGTTCGATGTGGCGCGAATTGAAATGCGCGGGGGCGCAAGTAAGCCGAAATTAGCCGCCGTTTCAGCGCGGACGCGGGGTCGGCACGGGAACGTTCTCAGGCAAGCCGGGAATGCGGACGGGCGCCTCGACCTTTGCCGGCTGGCCGATGATCGCGCCGGTCTGGATGAGGTCGGGCGTATTGCCGGCAACCACCGCGGGCGGCGTTGCGACGACAGGCTTTGGCTCGGCGACGGGTTCCGGCGCGGCGGGCCGGGTGACCTTGGGTGCGGCAGCGGTTTCCTGGGCGGGTTGCGGGGCCTTGTCGCCGAAATGCTGGCCGAGATAGATATAGACGATCTCCGCGCCCTGGCGCGCGCGGCGGCCGAGAAAGCTGATAATGCCCGAGCCGTCATTGCAGACATCGGGGCGTTCGTCGCAGATGCCGCTCATGTATTCGAAGGTGCCGCGCGCGGCCGAGACCGCGCCGCCGATATCCTGACCGCTTGGCAGGGCCTGCTGCTCACGCGTTGCAGCCCCCCCCAGCATAAGCGGCGCGAAAAACGGCACCAGCAGGAGCAGAACGAAAATCATGAATGCGGATTTCAGCAGAAATCTCATCGGCCCCCGGCCTGTTGGTTGTGCCCGCAAGCGTTGTACCCACACTTAACCTAAGACGGTAAATGAGCCGCTAAAAGGGCGCGGGAAAACGAACACATGATCGGTACCCCAGCGCCTGACCATGAGCGTGCGTCGAAATATATAACTAAATCAAACCCTTGTTTTGAAAGCAGGATGTGTTCCGATGTGTTATGGCAACCTGCCTCATTAACCATATTCAGAGATTTTTTCGATTGCAGAGGCGCTTCCGGCGCGCGCGACGCTGGCAGAGGGAGGCCTGCTCCATTACTCTTCGTTAACAGCCGCAGACTATTTTCTGCGGCGAGAGGCGTGACCGGATGCCGATGGTTTGAAAAGCGGCGAAGATACGGGTGATGGACTGAATGGCGAAAAAGACGACGAAGAAAACCGGAAAGCGCGGGAAGAAGACGCCCTCGCTGATCGGGCGCACGGCGTCGTCGCTGGGCGGCCTGGCGGCGCGTCATCCGGGCAAGATCGGCGGGCCGCTGGTGTTCGGCGTGGTCTTCAGCTTCGTATCGGCCAATGCGCTGTGGTATCAGCCGGGGCCGCATCCGAGCCCGATGATGAAGACGCGCCAGCCGACCAACCCTTATGCCGTTCCCGGCCGCCGGATGGCGGAGGCGACCGATTTCGAGAGTTTCCGCATCGAACTCGAGGACGGGGAGACCGCTGCCGCCGAAAAGCCGAAGGACGATCTGGTGGCGATCCTCGAGCAGGTCGAGGCCAATCCGCCGCCGGCAACGAGCGCTGCGATCGAACAGGATGTGACGGCGTCAGCGCCGCCGCCAGCGCCCGCGCCGGTTGACGATGAGCCGGATATCCTTGCCCTTCAGCAGGCGCTTGCGGCGAGGGGCTATTACAAGGGCAAGCCGGACGGGGTGACCGGTCCGATGACGAAAGCGGCGATCAGGGCATTCCAGAGCGATAGCGGTATCACGCCGACCGGGGAGGCCGACGAGGAAGTGGTGGCGCTGCTCAGCGTATCCGCGCCGCTGCCGGAACCGCGGCCGGAGACCGCCGCATCGCCTGACCCGGTTGCCGATATCCTGAAGGCGGAAACCGCCCCGTCTGGCGAGGCCGGCGTTGTTGTCGCCGATCCGATGGTGGTCGAAATCCAGCGCGGACTGGTGAATATCGCCTATGACGGCGTGGTGGTCGACGGCGTTGCCGGGGCGACAACGCGGGCGGCGATCCTCGAATTCCAGAAACACTACCGGCTGCCGGAAACGGGCGAGCCGAATGAGGCTGTGCGCGACAAGCTTCGGGAGATCGGCGCTCTTTGAGCGGGAACGATGTCGCATTGCTTCCCGTTGCAAAAGGCCCGATCATCGGGCATGCCATGATGACCTCGTGGAATCCGGGAGTGGTCGATATGCGCCTTCGTTCAGATTTTTTTGCGTCCGCGCTGGTGCGCGACGCCTTTGCCGCGGGCGGCTTTGCGGTGATCGAGCGCAAGGGGGCGGAAGAAGCCGGGGCGATCGCGATCCGGCAGATTTTCCGCGATGGCACCGAGAGCCTCTATCTGCCCGCGCCGCAGAGTTTTGCGGAGGAGGGCGTCCAGGATCGGGTCTTCGAGAGGCGGCTCAACGCGGCGTCATCGGACAAGGTTTCGGAGATGCTGGAACGCGAAATGCGTTTCGACAGCGATCTCTGGGTCGTGGTGCTGGAATGCGAGAATGTGGACGGTTTCTTCAACATTGCCGATGAAGAGCAGGACTGAGCGGGGCTTCTTGCGTTGAAGGGGCGCCGGGCGGTTCACGCCGAGCGGCGCGCCGCTTCCTGTTTCTCGGCCGCGACCCGGGTTTCGCGCTCGCGTTCGGTCTGCCAGCCGAGCAGTTCCTGGATGCATGCGGCGGGTTTCAGCGATCCCACGAGCTTTTCCACGGCAAACTCGGTCGTTTCACGGTCCTGCCGGTCGATCGCGGCGATGCGGGGCAGGACGTAGCTCGTGTCCGCGTGGTTCATGCCGAGCGCGATCAGGGCGACGGCAAGGCGCTGGCCGGTGGGTTCTTCGAGAATGCGACGGGCGAGCACCCGGTCACCGCCAAGTGCGCGCGCGAAGGTTTCGGTGAAGAACGGTCTTTCGGCGCGGCGCGCGAAGCGGACCAGGAGAGCGGTCTGCAGTTCGGTGAGGGTGGAAACGCCGAGGCGGTCGGCATCGCCGGTGCCGGCGGCCATGGCCTTCAGCGTGCGGCGCAGCGCCTCGCTGTCATCGCGGGTGCCGGTGTCGATGTCGAAATTGCCGGCAGGCTCCTGCCGTTCTTCCTCGCGCCGTGCGCCGATCAGCGCCTGGATGACTTTCTGCGACAGGTCCGGGCGATGAATGATCGCGCGGATATGTTCCTCCGTCGTGGTCTCGATCAGGGCGATCAGCGTGTCGTCGGCAATGGCCGGCGAACGGGCGAGAAAGGGGGCCGCGACCGCAATCTCGCGGCTGCCGATATAGCGGCAGACATCCTGCGGCACGTGAGCGTGGCACGATAGAGCGGCGACGGCCTGGCGGCGCGCCTCCGGCGACGAGGCCTCGTAGACGGGTCCGAAGAGTTCGGCAAAGCGTCGGCGTTCGGCGGCGCTCGGATTGTCGAGCGAGCCGAAGCCCGAAACCGTGGCCATCAGCACGACGTCGAGATTGCGCGTGTTCTTCAGCCCTTCAAGTTCCCGATACCGATCGACCAAGGCCGTACTCCCCGACAAATGTCTTCTATCGACAACAGGTTAGGGAGAAAACGTTATAAAGATGTTAACCATAGCGAAGGGAGAGGGGCGTCGCGGTTCGGAAGGTGCCGGAATCGCGCTTGCCTTTTGAAGGCGGCAGCGGATCAAAGGTCATGAAGCTTGCTCCCAATACTCTCTCCCGCTGGCGGGAGAGATGCCCCGA
>NZ_DEPM01000056.1:0-8825 GCF_002358775.1 Martelella sp. UBA3392 | reverse complement strand
GCGAGAAGATTGGGGGGCTATGCGTCAGAGCCATGTGCCATTCGCTCGCTTCTCGCAGGCGGATCGCTTGCATAGCGTCGGCGACAACCTATCTTGAGAGCATGGATTTTCAGGGAGTTTCGATATGAAGCGGTTTGGTTTTGCCCTTTGCGCGGGTCTGTTGACGGCGGGGCTTGCGCATGCGGAGCAGGTGGGCGAGGTCGGGGTCGACTGGGTCGGCAACGATATTGTCGTCGAAGCCCTGCATGATCCCGAAGTGGACGGCGTGACCTGCCACATCGCCTATTTCGACCGTTCGATCATAGACCGGCTGTCCAAGGGCAACTGGTTTGAGGATCCTTCCAATTCCTCCATCGCCTGCCGCCAGACCGGGCCCATCAGGATCGGCGATATCGATCTCGACGCCAATGGCGAGGAGGTGTTCCGCGAGGGGCGCTCGCTGATCTTCAAGCAACTCGTGATCAAGCGCATATACGACAAGGCCAATGAAACCCTGATCTATCTCGCCCACACCCGCGAGATCACCGAGGGCTCTGCCAAGATGTCGATGTCGACCGTGCCGCTTTACGGCCAGGACGTCGTATGGGAAAACGGAGCGCCCGAGTAAAGCAGGCACGAGGAGAGCATCATGAGGCTTGAAGCGAGCTGCCAGTGCGGCAAGGTTTCCTATTCGGTCGAAAGCCGCACGCCCTATCCTTATATGCGCTGCTATTGCAGCATCTGCCGCAAGCACGCCGGCGGAGGCGGTTATGCGATCAATCTTGGCGCAGACTCGGATACTCTGGAGGTGAGGGGCGGCGAGCACAAGCGTTTCTACCACGCCCGCATGCATGACGGTGAAAGCGAGGGCGAACGACACTTTTGCGGCAATTGCGGCAGCGCGCTCTATCTCTATGACGAGCGCTGGCCGGAACTGGTGCATCCAATTGCCGCAGCGGTGGATACGCCCTTGCCGCATCCGCCCGAGATCGTGCATATCATGCTGGACTCCAGGGCCAATTGGGTGGACGTGCCGGAAGGCCCCGGCCATGTCCATTTCGGCGGCTATCCGGAGCTTTCGATCGAGGACTGGCACCGCAAGCACGGTCTTCTGGAGGAATAGGGCGGCGCTCGGCTCGCCGAACAAGGGATAAGCATGAAAACCTTCCGTCGCGTATTGTGGGCCTCCGTCGCTGTCATCTGCGCGGTGCTGATCTGGCTGGTTTATGAAATCGGCGAGACCAATGAGGAGATGATGAATGTCCCCTTCGGTCCCTCCTTCCAGCTCACCGCAGGCGACGGCCAGCCGATCACCGAGCAGGCGCTGCGCGACAAGCCGACCGCGCTGTTCTTCGGCTTTACCCATTGCCCGGAAGTCTGCCCCACAACGCTCTACGAGTTGAACGGCTGGCTCAACGAGGTCGATCCCGATGGCGACAAGATCAACGCCTACTGGATGTCCGTCGATCCGGAACGCGATCGGCCGGAAACCATGGAGCGCTACCTTTCCAATGTCTCCGATCGCATCGAGGCGATTTCGGGCGATCCCGACAAGGTGCGCGCCGCGCTCGACAAGTTCGGGATCTACTACGAGAAGGTCCCGCTCGACCCCGATCAGCCGGATGGCGATTACACGATGAACCACAATGCCTCGGTCTTCCTGCTCGATGATGGCGGGGTGCTGAAGGGTACGATCGCCTATGGAGAAAGCCCGGATGTGGCGGTGAAGAAGCTCGAAAACCTGATCAACTGAGGGCTGCGGCCTTGCCATTGACGGCGGGCGGGCTTATCGCGGATGGCAGGAATTTCAGGAAAGGCCGCTCCGTGAGCCAGATCAGACTTTACGTCACCACCAATGAAGTCGGCGCGGGCCAGATGCTCGAAGCGCTTTCCATGGCGCTCGGCGAGGAGCCCTATGCGCTGGCGACCATGGAGATCGACGAGAAGGCCGATCGCTGGGAGGCCTCGGTCTATCTCGACGCGGACGAGGAAGACGCGTTGCGGGCGATCTTCGCGGACGCGGTGAAATCCGTCTTTGGCGAGAGCGGTCCGGAAATCGAGAAGGAAGAGATCGAGGAAATCGACTGGATCGCGAAATCGCTGGAAGGGCTGAAGCCGGTGCGCGCCGGGCGCTTTCTGGTTCACGGTTCGCATGACCGCGATCACCGCCGCGCCGGCGATATCGCCATCGAGATCGAGGCGGGGCAGGCGTTCGGAACCGGCCATCACGGCACCACCAGCGGCTGCCTGGAAATGATCGATACCGTGCTGAAGGCGGAACAGCCGCTGAACGCGCTCGATCTCGGCACGGGCACCGGCGTGCTGGCTATGGCGGTGCGCAAGCTGCGACCCATCCCGGTTCTGGCCACCGACATCGACCCGGTCGCCGTCAAGGTGGCGCGCGACAATGCGCGGGCGAACGGTATCGTCTCCGGCATCGATTTCGTCACCGCGCCGGGCTTTCACCACGCGGCCTTTGCCGAACATGCGCCGTTCGACCTGATCATCGCCAATATTCTCGCTCGCCCGCTGATGAAGCTCGCGCCGGGCGTGAAGCGCAATCTGGCACCGGGCGGCGCGGTCATCCTGTCCGGCATTCTGGCCGAGCAGCGCTGGAAGGTGCTCTCAGCTTACCGCACGCAGGGCATGCGCCACGAACGCACTTATTGGCGCAATGGCTGGGTGACGTTGCTGCTGAGAGGGTAGGCGTTCCCTCAGGGAGGCCGCGGCCTGTGAGCCGCGACGCTCGCTCCTAAACCGCGACCCCGATCGCGCTTTCCCGCACAGACATGCGGGCCTGGCGGCGCTGGGCGCGTTCCTGCTGGGGGGAACACTGGTAGATTTCGCGGTAGCATTTGGAAAAATGCGAGGCGGAGACGAAACCGCAGGCGACCGCGACATCGACGATCGGCATGGTCGATTGCGCGAGCAGCCGGCGGGCGCGGTCGAGGCGGATTTCGAGATAGTAGCGCGCCGGCGAACGGCCCATTTCCTGGCGGTACAGGCGCTCGATCTGGCGGCGCGACAGGCCGACTGCGTCGGCGATCTCGATCAGCGACAGCGGCTCGGCGAGATTGGCCTCCATCAGTTCGATGATCTGCAGCACCTTGCCGTTCTGGACGCCGAGGCGGGCGCTGAGCGGCAGGCGCTGGCGCTCGGAGGACAGGCGCACCCGGTCGGTCAGCGCCTGTTCGCAGATTGCGTTGACGAGACCTTCCCCGAATTCGCGGCCGATGAGATGCAGGATCATGTCGAGCGAGGCGGTGCCGCCAGCCGAGGTATAAATGTTGCGGTCGATCACGAAGAGATCGGCATGGGCGTCGATTTCCGGCCAGGTTTCGGTGAAGCCCGGCACGTTCTCCCAGTGGATCGCGCAGCGGCGGCCCTTGAGCAGGCCGGCGCGCGCCAGCAGGTGCGTGCCCGTGCACATCGCGCCGATGCCGCAGCCGCGATTGTTGAGTTCGCGCAGCCATGCCTCGAAGGATTTGTTGTAGTAGTCCTCGACGTCAATGCCGGAACAGACCAGCACCAGATCCGGACGCTTCTCGCCCATCAGCGCGCGGCGCTCGTCGGCAAGCGAGGTATCCGGCTCGATGGCGATGCCGCTCGAGGAACAGATTTTCAGCCCGCTATCGGAGGCGATCCGCCAGCGATAGGCCTCATAGCCGAGCATCCTGTTGGCGATGCGCAACGCCTCGATCGCGCTGGTAAAGGGCAGCAGCGAGAATTGCGGAACGAGATAAAAGACAAACGATCTTACCATGATGGACACCGCCGCGCTGAGAGCCGGATTCGACACTTGAGAAAATACAATTTCCGCAAGAAACCGGGTCGCCAATAGTCTGTTTACGACATTGACACAGACAAATGCGGCGGGAAAGAGCACGAAACTTCGAATGGTTCGATTTTTCCGGCCGGCCATGCCCTTTCAGGCGCAAAGGACGTGGCCGACCGGCGCTTCCGGCGCGCCTCAATCATGCCGCCAGTAGCGGTCATCGGAAAAGACATCCTGGCGCAGATGCGGCGGGACCCGCCTGATGTTTTCCTCAAGCTGCTGCTTGCGCGCAAGCTGGTCCTGCAGGTTGGCATATCCTGCGAGCGGCGCCACCAGATGGCGTAAGATGATGAACAATCCCATGACTTCTCTCCTTCAAGCGCGGGTGATGAGACAAAGGTAGGCGGATTTGACATTCAATCAAACGAAATGTAATCATAGGTTCAGTCAAAAATATTGATCCAAGAGGCAGCCATGACCCTCAGCCTGCAAACGCCGCTCCCGGTTCTCGACAACGACATTCTGCGCACCTTCGTGGCGATCGCGGAAACCGGCAGTTTTTCCGGCGCCGCCGAACGTGTCTTCAGAACGCCCTCGGCGGTGTCGATGCAGATCAAGCGCCTGGAAGAAGTTGTCGGCGCCTCTCTGTTCGTGCGGGACTCCCGATCCGTGCGGCTCACCCGCAGCGGCGAGACGTTGTTGTCCTATGCCAGACGGATGCTGGCGCTCTCCAACGAGGCGATGTCGCGTTTCCGCCATCCCGATATGCATGGCGTGGTGCGGCTCGGTGCGACCGACGATATCGGCGAGCGCGTCCTGCCGACCGTGCTCAAGCGTTTTGCCGAGGCATTTCCGAGCGTGATGGTCGACGTCACCATCGATAATTCCAACGGCCTTGCCCAGCGGCTGCGCGAGCAGCGGCTCGACCTCACCCTTCTGAATTCCGGCGACCTGCCGGGCAAGGATGAAGACGGCGAGCTGATCATGCGCGAGCGGCTGGTCTGGGTCGGCGCGAAATGCGGCACGGCCTATCTCAAGGAGCCCTTGCCGGTGTCGATGTGGGAGCAGAGCTGCTGCTGGCGGCATGAGGCGGTGCGCAAACTTGCCGAGGCCGGCCGGCCCTATCGCGTCGCCTATCTGAGCGCGACCACCATGGTTCAGCGCGCCGCGGTTCTCTCCGATCTCGCCGTCGCGCCGATGGCGGCTTATTACGTCACCGACGACATGGAAGTGCTGGGACCCGACAAGGGACTTCCCGAACTCGGCCTTTATGACATCCGGCTGAAGTTTTCGGACCAGCGCGGCGAGCTGATCGAGGCCGTGGCGGATGCGATCCGCCATGCCCTGCAGCCGACCCAGCTTGCCAACCGGGTTGCATGAGCTGGATAAGAGAAAACCTGTAAGTCTTTAGAAAAGCAGTGCAATCAATGCCCCGGCCGCGACCACGACAAGACCGGCGAGCAGGATCGAAATGACGCCGGTGATGATGCCGACGATAAGGCCATAGCCGTCCCGTTCGGTGTCCGACAGCCCGATAATGGCCAGTGCAAAAGCCGGCAGCCAGTTGCCGAACGGGATCGGCATGAAGACCACCAGCGAAAGCAGAAAGGCAAAGGCGCCGAGCAGGCGTTCGGACCGCCGGGTTTTCAGAAACCAGGCGCGCGGACGGACGGCGCTCTCGATCCAGCGCAGCCAGGGCAATATCCGCTCTAGCAGTGTCATGAAGCGCGCGCCGTCCATCGAGAATTGTGCGATCCGCTCCGGCAACCAGACGCGCTTGCGGCGCGATGCCATCATCTGCCAGCTCACGAGGATCAGCGGTATGCCGAGCACCAGTGTCGCGCCCGGCGGCAGCGGTATCAGGTTGGGGATCGCAAACAGCACCAGAAAGGCGCCGAAGGACCGTTCGGCCAGCGCGCCGTCGAGCTGATCGAGGCTGACGCGGCCATCCGGCCCCGGCTGGAGGCGGGCGAGAATGGCGGAGAGCTTGTCACTGTCTTCCGTATGTTCGTTCACCGACGGTTTCCTTTGCTTGGACACAGAAGAAAGTAGGAACGCGATGCGGCTTTTGGAAGTGCCACCGGGCGTCTTCGCGGGGCATGGTGAAGCCTGTGGAAATCTCCGCTTTTCATTGTGGATAACGGAGGGAAGACCTGGGGAGAAACTGTGAAGATCTTTTCAAGCCCGGTGCTGAGGAGGGATTTGTTTCGCCCACGCAGGCATTGGCCCGGAACACGATGGAGTTCTGAACGTTTAAGAGACATCCGAACGAAAAATCAGGAGTTCGAAATGTTCAAAGGTAAGGTCATCCTCGCTTCCATTCTTTTCGCCATGGGCAGCCTGCTTGCCTCTTGCGGCAACACCATCGAAGGCATGGGCCAGGATACGGCGAACGCCATCGATGCGACGCAGAACGCCGGCCAGTCCGTAGACCGCGCTGCAAGCTATTAATAGAAGTCTTTGATTTCATTGCAAAAGCCCGGGCCGAGCGCTCGGGCTTTTTGTTTTGCGGAAGGCGGTGTCAGATCGCGTTCTGCCAGCCGTGGTAAAATGCGTGATCGGCCATCACCGGCAGGGGTACAGGGCTGTAGGTCTTTGCCGACCAGTATGCCGCCGTGGCGAAATCGAGGCTGTGGCGCGCGTCGGCAAGGGTCAGCGGCAGCGGCGTCTTGGTGCAGATAGCGTTGTGGAAACCCTGCATCTGGCCGGCAAAGCCGGTGGGCGGCGGAGCGAACTCGGCCAGGGTTTCGTCGATCCGGCGCGCGATTTCGTCATTCGCCGGGATAAAGCGCCACGGCGCGTCCTCGGCGGTGAAGTCGGGCCGGCTGTCGGTCTCGATCACCATGTTCTCGAAGCACAGCCGCATGCGGCTCAGCGGCTCGACGGAGCCGAGTGTTGCCGAGGTGGTGGCGAGCGCGCCGCAATGCAGTTCTACGGTCACGCTGGCGCAGTCCTCGACCTCGATCCCGCTGTTGACGCGGGTGGCGATGCGCGCGGAAAGCGAGCGCACCGGGCCGAGCAAATAGAACATCAGGTCATTGGCGTGGATCGCGTGGTTCATCAGCACGCCGCCCAGCGCATCATTCCAGTGCCGCCGCCAGTCGTGCTCGTAATAATGCGCTTCGCGCAGCCAGTGCACCTCGCATGTCGCGACATAGGGCTTGCCGGCAATGCCGGTGGCGATCAGATGCTTGGCCTTCTGCGCGCCGTCATTGTAGCGATACTGCATGATCGGCATGACATGGCCGCTGGAGCGCGATTCGGCATCGAGCAGTTCATCGATATCGGCAAGCGAGCCGACCAGCGGCTTTTCGCAGATCACGTGTTTGCCGGCCTTCAGCGCCGCAAGCATCAGGGCCTTGTGGGTGCCGGGCGGCGTGCAGACGTCGATCACGTCGATATCGTCCATGCCCAGGATCTCGAGATAGTCGGTCTCTCGCCGCTCGATGCCGAACCGGTCGCCGACCGCATTGAGGTGGCTGGCGTCGATGTCGCAGATGGCGGCGACTTCGAAGCGCTCCGGGTTGGGAAGGTAACCGCGGCTGATATGTGTTTGGCCGACGCCCAGGCCGACGACGGCGACTTTGAGTTTTCTCGTCATTCCAATGTCCTGTTATGCATATTACGGACGTTTGCTTTCAATGCCGTTCCGTGCCTTCGGGCGCGGTCAAAGCCAGACGATCCGGCAGGGCGCGGCGCGCGGCGCTGGCAAGGGTTTCGGGGGCCAAAACAAACTCTGTGCAAGAATCATGCTTCCAGCAGGTAACCGCCAGCATTATCCGTTTTCGCGCTGGCGAAGCTTTGTCACTTTATCGCCATGTTCGGGCGCTCATGGCAAGCCCCTTGCGTGATTCGATCCGATGCGAATCGATTTTAAAAGTGAGCGAAGGCGGTTAAGTTTTTGACTAAAATCAGTTTTCAATGCCCGGCCTCAGTCAGAAAACCTTCGACCATCGCCCTGTAGCCCGATCCGAAAAGCCGGAAATGCACCAGCGCCGGCCAGAGACTGTAGACAGCGCGCCGCGTCTCGAATCCGGGATCGAGCGCGCCGTAACGGCCGTAGAATCGCTCGTCGAGATGGCCGAAAAGCGCGGCCATCGCCAGATCGACCTCGCGGTCGCCATAATAGCAGGCCGGATCGATCAGCGCGGTCACGCGATCGCCCGACGTCATCACATTGCCCGACCAGAGATCGCCGTGCAGCAGGGCCGCCGGCGGGGTGTCCGGAATGAGTTCGCCAAGCCGCGCGGCGAGGCTTTCGACCCGCCGGGCAAGCGGGGAAGGCAGGTCCGCGAGGTTGTTGAGCAGGCGGTTGTCGCGCCAGAAGGCGACCCAGGATGGGGTCTCGTCATTGCGGATGGCGACCTTGCCGAAAGAAAAATTCTCGCCGAAACCGTAGGGTCTGTCGACCGGCTGGTGGAGAGCGGTCAGAACCCGCGCCAGATCGTCCTCCGCGCCCGAAAATCCGCTGCGGCCCTCGACCTCCTCCATGATGAGCAATGTATCGTCGGCGGCAATCACGGCGGGCGCGGGCGCGTCGTTCGCCGCGATCAGCCGCAGCATCCCGGCTTCCAGCGTCGGTGCCGGGCCGGTTTTCACGATGTAGCTCTGTCCATCGTCCGTCGCGGCGCGCATCAATGCGGAAAGGTCGCCGCTTGAAAAATGAGCGAGTTCGACGCTTTCGACGCCGAGCAGGCGGGCAGTATGGTCTGCAATCTGGTTCATCGTCGTTCCGTGGCTGAGCGCGCTCTGGACGCCGGGGGCGGTGCTGTCATAAAAGCAATCACCGCCGTCTGAAGGCTACGGCAATTTACCCGCGGAGTGCAAGAATGGCGATCGAGGACGTAACAACCCTGCTGAGAAACCCCGAGGCGGCGCAGACCGTCATCGGCATCCTCAAGCAGCGATTCGCCGACAAGGTGCAGACCGGCGAGGCCTTCCGCGCCCAGCATGCCCACACCACCACCTATCTGCCGGCGCAGCTTCCCGACGCCGTGTTCTTCGCCGAAAGCGCCGACGATGTGAAGGCGGTGGTCAAGGCCTGCGCCGCCCACAAGGTGCCGGTGATACC
>NZ_DEPM01000086.1:0-12527 GCF_002358775.1 Martelella sp. UBA3392 | reverse complement strand
GGCGCCATGTCGGTCGACATACCGATCCTGCCCGATACCAGGCTCTATCGCGGCGATGTCGTCACCGTGGTCGGGCGCTCGGCGGATATTTCGGCGGTGGCGAAGACGTTCGGCTATCTCGACCGCGAGACCAACCGGGCCGACATCGCCTTCATCGCCGCCGCCATCATCGTCGGCGCGCTGATCGGTTCGCTGACGCTCCGGGTCGGCTCGGTTCCGCTGACGCTGTCGACGGCCGGCGGCGTGCTGCTGGTCGGCCTGCTATTCGGCTGGCTGCGCTCGATCCGCCCCGCCTTCGGCCGGGTGCCGCAGGCAACCACCTGGTTCATGAACTCGATCGGGCTCAACATGTTCATCGCCGTTGTCGGCCTTTCGGCGGGGCCGAGCGTGATCGCGGGATTGAAGGAGCTCGGCTTCGTCTTCGTGCTGTGGAGCATTTTCGCAGCCGCGCTGCCAATGCTGCTGTCGATCTATATCGGCAAATACATCTTCCGCTTCGATGATGCGATCCTGCTCGGCTGCTGCGCCGGTGCGCGCACGGCCGCCGCTCCGCTTGGCATGATCACCGACAAGGCGGAAAGCCAGGTGCCGTCTCTCGGCTTTTCGGTCCCCTACGCAACATCGAGCACGATCCTGACCCTGTTCGGCATCGTGATCGTGCTGATAAGCTGATGGTGCGGACGCGATGATGAACCGGAAAGCCCAAAACCCCGCCAAAGAGCCCCATGAGGAGGCGCGCGGCCCCTGGCCGTTCGTGACGCTCCGCCGCTACCACAGGGCCGGAAGACCGCTGCTCTGGCTCGCCCGCGACCACCGCAAGGGACTGTTCCGGGAACGGCGGGCGCTGGAACACACCCGCCCGGCGCCCTGGCACACCGCGCGCTACAACTGGATCATGGGGCTGATCTTCTGCATCGGCTCGTTCCTGTTCATGCTCGGCAGCTTGCTGGCGCTGTTTCCGGCGCTGACCAAAGGCCTGCCGGACTGGGCGGCCAATGTCACCTTCTTCGCCGGCTCGATCCCGTTTACCACCGCCGCCTATCTTCAGCTTTTCCAGGCGGCCAATGCCGACGAGACCTATACCAGCGGCGCGAAGCGGCCCAACCTCTTCGGATGGGACCCCAAAAGCGTCGGCTGGATCAGCGCCGCGACCCAGTTCGTGGGCACCGTCGCCTTCAACTTCAACACGTTCGACGCCATCAAGGCCCCGTCCGGCTGGCTGATGCAGAATACCGTGATCTGGCTGCCCGGCATGATCGGCTCGGTGCTGTTCCTGGTCTCGGCCTATCTCGCCTATATCGAGACCAGCCATGCGCACGATATCCGGCCGCGGCGCGAGATCGCCTGGTGGATCGTCGCGATCAATCTTCTCGGCTGCATCGCCTTCATGATCGCCTCGACGGTCGCCTATGTGCCCCGCGGCACGGACCCGCAATGGGCACTCGACGCCTCCAACGCCAATCTCTGGTTCGGAGCCTTCTGCTTTTTCGTTGCCGCCGCGCTGAGCATGGTAGAGGCGCGCCACGCGGCGCATTGAACAATGGCGTCTGATATGCTGAAACCGACAGGGCAAGGGGGAGATCGGATGACGGCCACGCGCCATGCCGACTGTTCGATCGGACAGTGCACGAAAACACGCCGTCACGGTAATCTGATCCGCCTTCGGTAACCGCGAATGACCTACCAGGCCAGCAAAGCTTCAAAGAGGATACCATGTGCACATCGCTTCTTCTCAAAGACCTTTCGGGCTCCGTCTATGCGGGGCGCACGCTAGAACTGCCGGTGGAACTGCCCTATCTGGTGGCGTTCCTTCCGAAGGGCACGAAGCTTTCATCGAAGGCCGGGGACCACGCGTCGCTGAATTACGACTGCAAATATGACGTGTTCGGCATCGTCGTGCCCAATGGCAGCGCGGACGACCTGAAGGTCGTCGAAGGCTTGAACGACGCCGGCCTCAATTTCAGCCTGCTCGCCTTTTCCGAGACGCATGGACCGGACGACACGTTTGCCGCCGACGTGCCGGTGCTTTCCGCCATCGATCTCGGCGCATGGATGCTGGCGCGGTTTTCCACGGTCGCCGAGGTCAAGGCCGCGCTGGAAGAACAGCCCGTGCTGGTTGATCCGCTGGCGGCCCTTGGCGGCGTCGTGCCGCCGTTCCACTACACCGTTCACGACAAGACCGGCGCGTCGATCGTGATCGAGTTCTTCGACGGCGAGCGCCAGGTGTTTGACAATCCGACCGGGGTGATGACCAACAGCCCGCGCTTCGACTGGCATCTGACCAACCTCAACAACTACACCCATCTCAGCAATGTCGACCATTCCAACGCGACATTTCTCGGCCAGGACTTCATCCAGCCGGATTCGGGCATCGCCACGGTTACGCTGCCCTCCTCCGACACCGCCGTCGATCGCTTCGTGCGCGCGGTCTATTACGCCAATTTCTCCGAAAAGACCGACGGTCAGGACGCGACGATAAGGCAGCTCGGCCATGTCATGAACAAGTTCGACCGCCCCAAGGGCGCCTCGGTCTATTCGAGCGCCAAGGCCAGCGCCCTGACCAAATCGGCCGGCGACTTGACCGGGCAGTCCGCCGGCGCCCCGCCCGAATTCATCACCGAATACACCTCATGGATCACCCTGATCGACCTTGAGCGCGGCGCCGTCTTCATTCGGACCTATAACAGCCTCGGCTATGCGAAGTTCGATCTGGCAACGCTGAAGGAGCAGGCGTCGACGCCGAAGATCATACCGCTCGAAGCGCTCGGCCAACATGCGTTCGACGCTGACGGGCTCATGGCCGCGCACTGACCCGCCGCTCTGTGCAGCCCGTCGATTGGAGGCCTTCTGCGGATTGCGCCGCCTGCTTTGGCACGATCCTCAAGGCGCGCAGCGCGTTCAGGATAACGGCAACGTCTATCACTTCCTGAAGTATCGCGCCCTCGACGGGCGTGAGATACCCCAGGGCCGCGGCAATCATCCCGGCAACGGAAAGGCCGATGCCGACCGCCACGCTTTCAAGCGCGATCCTGCGCGACCGTCGGGCGACCTCGATCCCCGACAGAAGCCGGTCAAGGCTGTCGACCAGCAGAACCACGTCCGCGGCCTCCGCCGAGGCCGCGGCGCCGCGTGCCCCCATCGCGACCCCGATGTCGGCCGCCGCCAGCGCGGGAGCATCGTTGACGCCGTCGCCGACCATCATCACCGGGCCATTCTTGCGCTCCGTCAAAACCAGAAGCACCTTTTGGTCTGGCGTCAGTTCGGCCCGAACCGCATCGAGACCCAGACCGTCCGTCACGGCCTCCGCCACCGCCCGGCGATCCCCGGTCGCCAGCAGGATGCGCGCAACCCCAAGCCGGCGCAATCCCGCCAGAAGCCCTGCGGTGCCTTCCCGTAGCGCATCCGCCATCACCAGATGGCCCATGATCTTGCCATCGACCGCCAGCGACACGACGACCGAACCGGCCGCGACCACCGCGCTGTCGGTATCGGCCATACCGATCTGGGAGGCGACGAAACGCGCGCCCCCGACAACCACCTTCCTGCCTCCGATGGTTCCCGAAACGCCCTGTCCGGGCATCTCGACCACGTTTTCCGGAACCGGGAGAATGGCATCATGCTGCCGGGCGGCGGCCACGACCGCCTGCGCGATCGGGTGTTTCGATGCCTGATCGAGCGCGGCGGCGAAATAGAGGACTTCGTCTTCGGTCATATCGCCAAGCGTCTGGATTGATACCAGTTGCGGGCGTCCGTCTGTCAGCGTGCCGGTCTTGTCGAGAATCAGCGTCCTGATCCGCGCCAACGCCTCCAGCGGCTTTGCGCCCTTGATCAGAACGCCGAACCGGGCCGCCCGCGACATGCCCGCGACCAGCGCCACCGGAACGGCAAGGATCAGCGGACAGGGGGTCGCCACCACCAGAACCGCCACGGCGCGGATCGGATCGCCGGTTGTCCACCAGGCCGCCGCCGAAAGAGCGATGGTGACGGCGAGGAATATCAGCGACCAGCGGTCGGCCAGCCGGGCCATCGGGGCCTTGGACGCCTGCGCCGCCTCGACCAGCCGGACGATCCCGGCATAGGTGCTTTCGGCGGCCCGCCGCGTGGCCCGCAGATCGAACGCATCGCCGGCATTGGTGGAGCCGCTCATCACATCCTGGCCCCTGTCCAGACGCACGGGCATGGATTCGCCCGTCAGCGCCGACTGGTCCAGCACCGCCCGATCACTTTCCACCGTGCCGTCGACGGATGCGACATCGCCCTGGCGGATCAGCAGAAGATCGCCCGGCGCGATGGCGTTCAACGGCACCTCCTCCAGCGCGCCATTGCTGTACCGCGTCGCGGTTCTTGGCACGCGGGAGAGAAGGTCGCTCATTTCGCGACGGGCGCGGCCCTCGGCGAAACTCTCCAGAAACGTGCCGCCCGAATACATCACGGCGACCACCGCCGCGGCGAGAGTCTCGCCAACCAACAGGGCCGCCGACATCGACAGAGCCGCCACGATATCGAGCCCGACCTCGCCCTTCGCAAGGCTGCGCACGATCTCGACCAGCAGAGCGGCAAGGACGGGCATCACGCCCGCCGCCCAGAGAACGGTCGCCGGCCCTGAAAGGCCGACGAAGTTAAGGGCGAGTCCCGCGCCAAGCCCGAGCGCGGCAATGGCAAGCAGACCGGCGTTGAGGTATCTGGGAAGCCACGCGTTCATCGACAGTTCCGCCTCCGATGACGGCCTGAGCTCCCTCGAACGCGGATCTTCCGCGCGCCGGGGCGATCGGGCAGCATGTGTATCGCAAGCTTTATAAGCCGCGCGCCCCTCTCTTTGCCATAGGGACGATACCATTTCGCCGCCGCAAGCGGGCTCGGGTGACGGATTGTCTGCCTGAAATCGATGGTGATCCCGACGCGATTCGAACGCGTGACCCTCAGATTAGGAATCTACGTTAAGAACCTGATTGCGTTTCTGCACGTTCCTCGCAGCTGGTCGATTTCCTCTTCGTCCAGATCGCACGTTGTGCCGGGCTTTACGTGCTTGATGCCGTGCCGCTGCTACGCCAGTTCGCAATGCGCGAAGGCGTACGGCCGATGCGCGGCATGAGGGCGCTTGTTCGCAGGTTGATATTGTCTGAAACGAGGCGGTTGTCGTACTCGCCACCTGCAGCGTGTCAGTAAACGAAGGCGGCAAACGGTCTAACGCGCAGGGTGATGGCCAGCCGAAAGCTCATGCGCAGCGGCCTCGGCCACATCGCCGCCGCCGACGATCGCCGATACGACTTCCGTCATGTCGGTTTCCGTGGTCTTCAGATTGGCTGCGGCATAGCCCTGATGCAGCACCACGATCCTGTCGGTCACCGACAGCACATCGTTGAGGCGGTGCGAAATCAGGATGACGCCGATGCCTTCCGACTTGAGCTGCCGGATGAGGTCGAGAACGCCCTGCACTTCCCGTACGGCAAGCGCCGCCGTCGGTTCATCCATGATCACGATGCGCGGATTGAAGGTCAGCGCGCGGGCGATAGCAACGGATTGCTGCTGGCCGCCGGAGAACGAGCCCACCGGACGGTTGATGGCCGGCAGTTTCGCGCCCAGCCGGTCGATCATTGCCTGCGCCTCGATCCGCATTTTCCGGCCATCAACGAATTTCATGCCGAGAATGTTGCGCGTCGGCTCTCGTCCGAGAAAGATGTTGGCGGCGACGTCCTGCTGGCGGGCGAGCGCCAGATCCTGATAGATCATCTCGATGCCCTTGGTCCGCCGTTCCCCGGGGGAATAGGGCGACATATCCTCGCCATCCATGATGATGGCGCCACTATCGGCCTGGTAAATGCCGGTGACGATCTTCATCAGGGTCGATTTGCCCGCGCCATTGTCGCCGACCAGCCCGATCGCCTCGCCAGCCCCGACGGTCAGGTCGACGCCATGCAGAACGGAAACGGCGCCAAAGCTCTTGGTGATGCCTTCGATCTTCAATAGGGTCATACCCGGCTCTCCTTTCTGAGCTGCCATTGGTCGATGAACACGGCCAGGATCAGAACGCTGCCGATCGCCATCTGCTGGTAGTAACTCTGGACCGCCAGAAGGTTCAGGCCGTTCTGCAGAACGCCCATGATCAGCGCGCCGATCATGGTGCCGAGGATCGAGCCCCGGCCGCCGAACAGATTGGTTCCGCCGATGATCGCCGCCGTGATCGCGGTCAGCTCATAGGAGATGCCGGCGGTCGGGTCGCCGGAATTGATGCGGGTGGAGTAGAGCAGTCCCGCCAGCCCTGCGAGCCCGCCAGACAGCATATAGAGCACGAGCCGGTGACGCCGGACATTGATGCCGGCTGTACGGGCCGCATTCTCGCTGTCGCCGATCGCAAGCGTGTGGCGTCCGAATTTGGTATAGGCCAGGATCAGATGCATGATGAAGGCCGCCGCCAGAAAGATGATCACTGGCATGGGAATGCCCAGCGGACGCCCCTGCCCGATATAGACCATCGCCTTGGGTAGACCATAGATCACCCGCCCGTCGGAAATCACCAGCGCCAGACCGCGCGCGATGCCGAGCATTCCCAGTGTGACGATAAAGGCCGGAACGAAGGCGCGGGTGATGATCATGCCGTTGACGAAACCTGCCAGCGTGCCGGCCGCTAGCGTGGCCACGACCGCGACGGGCGTCGGCATACCGAGATTGACCGCGAAAGCGGCACCGACAACGCCGGAAAGCCCCATGACGGAACCGAGCGAAAGATCGAGCCCGCCGGAGCTGAGCACGTAGGTTGCCGCGATTGCCAGAACGCCGATGGTCGAAGTCGCCAGCAGGATGTTCATCATATTGCTGACGGACAGAAAATAGGGCGACAGGCTGGTCATCGCCACGCACAGGATCAGCAATACGAGCAGGCTTTCCAGGCGGATATGCAATCTTTCGATCGATGCGGCCTGCAGCCTGCCCCAAGGGCCCGGCTCGGGACGGGTTGGTTTAGTCTGAGAATGGGTCATCTTGATCTTTCCGGAGGCAGGTCGCAACCGCTCTCGCCGTGAGCGGGGCCGGAGACGCCCGGTCTGCCGGCCCCGTAGTCAAAAACTACTTCACGTATTTGAGGACCGGATCGGTGCCTTCGTCGAGAATGGCTTTGGTCAGAACGAGTGTCTGGACATTGATCTGCTTGTCGACCGTGCCGCCATCGGCGACCTTCTTGGCGTTTTCGACCGCTTCCATGCCAACCAGATAGGGCAGCTGCGCGACGGACGCGGTCAGACGCCCATCCTTGATCGACTTGACCGCATCGGAATTGCCGTCGACGCCAATAATGACGACGTCGCCGCCCTTACCCGCCGCAAACACGCTTTCGACGGCGCCGAGCGCCATACCGTCATTGGCCGCGAAAATGCCTTTCAGGTCGGGGTTGCGGGTCAGGATATCATTGGTGATGTTGGCGGCCTTGCCGCGATCCCAGTCGCCCGGCAAAGACGCAACGATCTTGAGTCCCGGCGCCAGTTCGACGAGCCGATCGGCAAAGCCGGTCGTGCGCTTTTCACCGGTGATGTTGCCGGACAGGCCTTCGATCACCAGCACCGGTCCCTTGGCATCGGCGCCGAGCGTCTTCGCCATGTATTCGGCGCCCTGCGCGCCGGCCTTCACATTGTCCGATCCAATGGAAAAGGTGATGTCGATGCCTTCGGCCTTGAGAATGGCCGGATCGAGATTGCCGTCGAGATCGACGATCTCGATTCCGCCTTCCTGCGCTTTCTTCAGGCATGGCAGAAGATTTGTCGAGTTGATCGCGGCCGTAATCATCGCCACTGGCTTGCGCTCCAGCATTGTGTTGCAGACGTTCAGCTGACTCTCGGCGGCCTGGTCGTTTTCGACGGCCTGCAGATAATACTTCACGCCGGCGGCGTCCGCGCCCGCCTTGACGCCTTCCGCCATCGCACCCCAGAACGGATTGGCCAGCGTCTTCATCAGCACGCCGTATTCGTCATCGGCCATGGCCGGCGCGGTCGATACAAGCAGCATCAGCGCTGCGATGCCGATCTTGCCCCTGGTGGTTACCTTGAACATTTCATTCTCCTCCGATTGAAAAACTGCGTACCGATCGCCTCCTGTTGCGTTCAGTCCGCCTCCCGTTCGGTCGATTGGCGACCGAACAACTGACAGGATTCCAGATGATGTTCCGGCGGTCCTGTCACCTCATCGCTGGCTCTTGCCAGCAATACTTGCAGTGCCTTCTGCGCCATTGCCTCCACGGGCTGGGCCACGGCTGTGATGCTTGGCCACGTCGTCTGCATCCAGTCGGCATCATCGAAGCCGACGAGACAGACATCATTGGGGATTCGCAGGTTGCGACGACGCAATTCCGAAAGCACCAGCAGCGTCGAGTGCTGCGACAGCGAGAACACCGCCGTCGGTCGATTGTCTCCAGTCTCATCGAAATAGTCGCGTATCGCCTGCCGCTGGATATCCAGCGATTCGTCGGAAAGCAGCGTGTCGATCCGCACCGTCTCATCCAGCTCCCTGACGCGGGCCGTGAAGCCTTCCATGCGCAAGCGGATCGATTTCGAGATGCGTGTCGCCCCGTGGATCAGAATGCGGCGATGGTTCTGCGCCAGAAGCATTTCGGCGACCGATGCGGAGGCGGCGCTGTTGTCGGCGGTGACCGTATCGTAGCGATCGTCAATATTGACGCGATCAACGAGCACCGCGCGCATATCGAGCTCCCTGAGCTTTTCGGCGCCGAGGCCGCGTTCAGAACGCACCGGCACAAGGATCGTGCCTATCACCCGCCAGTCATTCATGCGCGAGACAAGATCGGCCTCCCGCGCCTCGCTGCCCCGTGCAGAGGAAACAATCAGATGATACCCCGCCTCCTCGGCGAGTTTTTCAAGCTCGGTCAGGAGCGCGCCGAAAAACGCGCTTTCCAGATCGGGAACGATTGCACCGATAATCCGGCGACGCTCGTTGCGCAATCCGGACGCGATCGGGTCCATCCGATAGTTCAGCTCGATCATCGCGGCGCGAACGCGTTCGACATTCATTTTCTTCACGCCCGCGACGCCGCGCACGACCTTCGATGCCGTCGCCGCCGAGACCGACGCTCGTGCAGCGACATCATGAATCGTGGGCCGGCGGTTTGCGTTCTTTCTGGACATGCGTCTCGCGCGATTTTCGATGCCGTTGAAACCTCTAATTACAAAAAGTAAATCAGTTTACTTTAAAAGTAAATCGGTTTATTTTTTAATCAGGAGGACAACTGATGCCCATGAACACCAAGCCGCTCGTGATTTGCGCCCCAGAACCGCGCAGCCTCGACCTGATCTTCACCGATGAAAAGCGGCGCCTTCTGCAGGAGCGCTACACGCTTGTCGAGACCACGGAGGACAAGGTCGCAAGCCTGGATGAGGAGGTGCTGGCGCAGGCCCGCTACATCCTCGGCCAACCGCCGATTTCCTCCGAAACCCTGGCTAGATTGAATTCGCTGCGCGCGGTCATCAATGTCGAATCGAATCTGCTCGACAACATGCCCTATGAGGAGGTCTTCGCGCGCGGCATACACGTGATTACCACGGGCGCCGTCTTTGCCGTGCCGGTTGCCGAAATCGGCCTTGGCTTCGCGATCGACCTTGCTCGCTGCATAACCGAATCGGACCTTGCGTTCCGCAACGGCAACGAAAAATGGGGCGGCGAGGGAAATGGCTCCGCTCGGCTTCTCACCAATTCCGATGTCGGCATTGTCGGCTTCGGCGATCTCGGCCGCGCGCTCAACCGCCTGCTGACCGGCTTTCGTTGCAAAATCAAGGTATTCGACCCCTGGCTGCCGCCGTCCATCTTGCGTGATCATGGTGTGGAGCCCGCCTCGCTGCAGGACGTGCTGACCCAATCCGACTTTGTGTTCGTGATGGCCGCCGTGACCACGGAGAATCGCGGTTTTCTTGGCAGCGAAGAATTCGCCGCCATGCGCAAAGGCGCTGCTTTCATTCTGATGTCGCGCGCCGACGTTGTCGATTTCGATGCCCTTCTGGAGGCGGTCGGCTCCGGCCATATCGTGGCGGCAAGCGACGTGTTTCCGCTGGAGCCGCTGCCGCTCGACCACCCTGCCCGCTCGGCTCCAGGGCTGCTGCGCTCGGCCCACCGCGCCGGCGCCATGGACGTCGCCTTCAAGCAGATGGGTGACATGGTGCTGGAAGACATGGCGCTGATGGACCGGGACCTTCCGCCGATGCGATGCAAACGCGCGGAACGTGAGACGGCGCGCCGCATGCGCTCCAAACCGGTGGACGTGAACTAGAAAATCCCCGTCCGGGTAAGCAATCGGCGTAAGGAGAATGACATGAAGTTCGGGATTTATTACTCCTACTGGGAGCAGGAGTGGAGCGCGGACTGCCTTCGCCATGTCGAGAAGGTCGCCAAACTCGGCTTCGACGTGATCGAGATCGCAGCACACCATCTGAACAGCTTCAGCCCGGCCCATATCGATGACATCGCCCGTTGTGCGCGCGACAACAATATTGCGGTGACATCGGGCCTCGGCCCATCGCAGGAGCGAAACCTGTCCTCGCCGGACGCTGACATTCGCAAGGCAGGGCGCGCCTTTTTCGAGGAGACCCTCGTCAATATCGCAAAGCTCGATGTCCATATCATCGGCGGGGCGCTGCATTCCTATTGGCCGGTCGATTATTCGCAGCCGGTCGACAAGGAGGGCGACCGGGCGCGCGGCGTCGAAGGGATTTCGAGCCTCGCCGATTTTGCCGCAGATCTCGGGATCGACCTTTGCATCGAAGTGCTGAACCGCTTTGAAAACCATGTGATCAATACGGCCGAAGAGGGCGTCGCCTTTGTCCGCGATGTCGGCAAGAACAACGTCAAGGTGATGCTCGACACCTTCCATATGAATATCGAGGAAGACAGCTTCAGGGCCGCGATTCGCACCGCCGGCCCCCTGCTCGGCCACTTTCACACAGGCGAGAACAACCGTCGGGTGCCGGGAAAGGGACGCCTTCCCTGGCATGAGATCGGCGCGGCCCTGCGCGAGATCGACTACAGGGGCGCGGTAGTGATGGAGCCCTTCGTCAAGTCCGGCGGCGGCATCGGGCGCGATATCCGCGTTTGGCGCGACCTGAGCAACGGAGCCGACGAGGCGAAGATGGATCAGGATGCCCGCGAGGCTCTGGCGTTTTCGCGTTATGTGCTGGGGGGCGACAAAGGCTGAGAACCGGCTGTACAAATTCCCTTTTGGCGTTACCTATCCGCTTGTGATGCATGGTGCAGTCACGCGGGATGCAGCCATTCGACGTGATCTCCCGGCCTGAAACACAATATCACCCAAAAAGCCCGGGACAGAACGCTTGGACGGTACAAGCTATCAGCATGCTTGACGAAATCTGGGAGCGACTTCTTGCCTCCCGCGCGGGTGCCGCCGCCGTTGACACCGGTTCCTAGAACCTGTCGTCACTGTCGTCCCGCCGAAGGTCTCCATCATGACTTCATGCTGCAACATACATGGACACCGGGAAAGGGTTGATACCAGCCTTTGCCTTGCAAAGCGCGAAGGGTGGGTCGGCAGCAAAGCGCCGCCATTTGAGTCATTCAGGCTTTCTGATGAGGGGACCAAAAGCTGACGTTGAGTGCTATCAACGAATTCAGCACGACAACTCCGCTGAAGCAGTTTTCGCGGAAATAATCGAGCGCCATTTTGCGACGGAGATCATTCATCGATGACCATCAAGTGATTTCGGAAAGCACAGAGCGGTCCACATCAGAATGGATCATCAAGCTCAGTATCAATCTCAAGACTGCCTAGGATGAAACATAGCGTTACATGACTCAGACTCCCGGTTGGAGCTGTTCCGCATTTCCCGCGCATGGATGCCGAGCATCATCAGGGCTGGCCAGAGGAGGTAGGCTTCGATCTCGATGTTTTCGCCGAAGCTCAGGACGATCATGACGAAGACGATCGAGAGCGGCAGGCGGCCGCGGGGATGGCGCACGCAATCGACGAGCACGATCAAGGTTTGCGCCAGTAGCGGTACCAGCATGGCCAGAAAGCCAGTCAGGCCCTTGACGAACAACAGGCCATACCAGGTGTGATGCGAGCCGATGGGCATATATTCCACCAGATGCGGGCCGGGCTGCACGGTGCCATGGCCGAACCAGTAGGCCTCCGACCAGCGCTCATAGGCGATGCGCTGCAGGGCCTCGCGCACGCGGGTGCTGTCGGCGCGGGCATTCTTGAAGGCGTAGATGCCGCCCTGGATCATGGTGAAGACCGCGCCGCCGAAAATCGCCATCAGCGTTGCGAAGGCGGCGGCCATCCGCCAGGCATAGACCTTGGCTACCAGCGGCAGCATGCGCGGGCCGACCGTGCAGACCACCACGCCGACAAGGCTCATGCGCGACTTGGTCAGCACGATCATGGCGAGCCCGGCGACGATGCCGCAGGTTTTCCAGAAGGGCTGCTTTTCTTCCAGCGCAAAGGCCACCATGACGATGCCGAGAAGCCCGGCAAAGGGCGACCATGGCGCATAGAACTGCCAGCGCGGCGTCCAGCTGGA
>NZ_DEPM01000116.1:13608-13938 GCF_002358775.1 Martelella sp. UBA3392 | reverse complement strand
CCATTCGATGCAACTGATGATGACAGCCGCCGCTGGAACTGAGGATCTGATCGTCGTCTCCTCGTTTTCCGGCCGCAACCACGAGCTTGCCCGCACGCTGGAGATCGCCAAGCGGGCGGGGCTGAAGACGGTGGCGCTCACCCAGAGCGACAGCATCGTCGCCAAGGCCGCCGCTTGGGTCATCGGCATCGACCTGCCGGAGGGCGAGAACATCTTCCGCCCGACCTCGACCCGTTTTGCCTATATGGCGGTGATCGACATTCTCGCCAATCTGGTCGCCTACCGCACCCGCGACCATGCCGCCGTCACGCTCCGCAACATCAAAACCCA
>NZ_DEPM01000116.1:476-13210 GCF_002358775.1 Martelella sp. UBA3392 | reverse complement strand
CGGCAACACCACGCATAAACAAAGAGGGGTCCATGACCAACGCCGCGTCCAGTTCCTTATTCCGTCTCGAAAATTCGTGGCGTCCGGTTGAGGGCGACCCCACCGGGGCGCTCGATTTCCGTCTTTTCAATCTCTCCGACGCGCCGATTTCCGGGTTTTCGCTGGCCTATACCTCGCTCACCCGGGTGAGCAGCGCGTCGCGGTTCGAAAACGCAGACTTCATCGAGCGCAACGCCAATTACCACGCCTTCAAGGCCCCGGAAGGCCTCGTGCTGCAGCCCGGCGAAAGCTGGTCGTTCTCGGTCGTGGGGCTGACGCGTCCGGCCAAGCACCGCACCGATGGCGCCAAGTCTGCGTTTCTGATCCTCGATGATGACCGTTATGTCGATGTCGCCTGCGACGACCTGATGCTTTCCGGCGGCGTGGCCGAGCGCCCGCGCCCGCTGTTGCCGGAAGGCAAGGTCGAGGAGCCGTGGTTCATCCTGCCCTGGCCGGCCGCGCTCTCGCTCGACCCGGCAGAAGAACCGCCGGTGGCGCTCTATCCGGCGGAAGGCAGCGCGCTTGAGGCCGTGAAGTCCGTCGATGGCGTGATCGCGCTGTTTTCCCGCCTGTTCGAGAGCGGCCATGTGCCCTTCAGCCTCGCGCCGGTCGAGGGCGGCAGAGCGATCGCGTTCGAGACCGACGCGGCCATGGGAAAAGAATCCTATGCCATCGGCTTCGGCGATACCATCACGATCCGCGCGGCGACCGCCACCGGCCGCCAATACGCGCTGACCGTGCTGGCGCAGATGCTGTCGGCCGCCCGCGAAAAAGGGTCCGCTTTCCGCTTCCCGGCCTCCGGCACGATCGAGGACGCGCCGCGCTATGGCTGGCGCGGCACCCATCTCGACGTCTCGCGCCAGTTCTACGAGACCGCCGATCTTCTCCGCCTTCTCGATATCCTCGCCTGGCACCGGATGAACATCTTCCACTGGCATCTGACCGATGACGAGGCCTGGCGGCTGGAGATCAGGGCCTATCCCGCGCTGACGGAAATCGGCGCCACCCGCGCGCCGGGCACGAAAATGCCGCCGCAGCTCGGCAATGGCGCAAAGCCGGTGCGCGGTTTCTATAGCCAGGACGATGTCCGCGCCGTGGTGGCGCACGCGGCCGCCCTCGGCATCGAGGTCATTCCGGAAGTCGATATTCCCGGCCACTCGACCGCGGCGCTTGCCGCCCTTCCCGAGCTTGCCGACGGGCAGGAAGCGCCGGAGAGCTATCATTCGGTTCAGGGCTTCCCCAACAATGCGCTGAACCCGGCGATCGAGGAGACCTATGTGTTTCTCGGCAAGGTGTTCGACGAGATGGTCGAGCTTTTCCCGGCCCGCTACATTCACATCGGCGGCGACGAGGTGGCCGACAATACCTGGCTTGCCTCTCCGCTCGCCCGCGCGCTGATGGAAAAGGAAGGGATCCACGGCACGTTCGGCCTGCAATCCTATTTCATGAAGCGCATTCAGACGATGCTTGCCGAACGCGGCAAGACGCTTGCCGGCTGGGACGAGGTCTCCCATGGCGGCGGGGTTGAACGCGACGGCACGCTGCTGATGGCATGGCAGAAGCCCGAAGTCGGCATCGCGCTGGCCAAAGATGGATATGACGTGGTGATGACGCCGGGTCAGGCCTATTATCTCGACATGGTGCAGGACGAGGCCTTCCAGGAGCCGGGCGCAAGCTGGGCCGGCACCGTGCCGCCCGAGCACAGCTATCATTACGAGGCCGAGGGCGATTTTCCCGAGGAGCTGAAGGCGAAGATGCGCGGCGTCCAGTCCTGCATCTGGAGCGAGCATTTCCTGTCGCGCGGCTATTTCAACCACCTCGTCTTCCCCAGGATCTCGGCCGTGGCCGAGGCCGGCTGGACGCCGAAGGCGCGCAAGGACTGGCTGCGGTTTGCAGCCCTTGCCCCGAAGAGCCCGAAACTGTGAGGCGGACAATGACTTTCAGGATCGCTGTCGGCGGCATCCACACCGAATGCTCGACCGGCAATCCGGCGCTGATGACGGCGGAAAATTTCCGGGTTCTCGAAGGCGACGCATTGCCGAAGGCGGATTATTTCAGCTTTCTGCATGATGCGGAGAATGTCGAAATCCTGCCGCTTCTCCATGCCCGCGCCGTGCCGGGCGGGCCGGTATCGGCCGATACCTATCAGGCCTTCAAGGCCGATTTCCTGAAGCGTCTTCAGGCCAGCCTGCCGCTTGACGGGCTCTACCTCGCCATGCATGGCGCGATGAATGTCGACGGCATGGACGATGCCGAGGCCGACTGGATCTCGGCCGCGCGGGAGACCGTCGGGCCGGATTGCCCGATCGCCGTCTCCTACGATCTTCACGGCAATGTCAGCCAGACGATTATCGACCAGATCGATATCATCGCGGCCTATCGCACCGCGCCGCATATCGACGTGCGCGAGACCATGGTGCGGGCGTTTACGATGCTGGTGAAATCGCTCGAGACCGGGATGCGCCCCGGCGTGATCTGGGCCCCGGTGCCGGTGCTGCTACCCGGCGAGCGGACCTCGACCGAGGACGAGCCCGCCGCCTCGCTCTATCGCAAGTTGCTGGCCTTTGATGCGCGCGAGGGCATCTGGGACGCCAATCTGATGGTCGGCTATGTCTGGGCCGACGAACCACGCGCCACCGCCTGCGCCGTGGTGACAGCCACCGACTGGGTGGCGGCGGAAAAAGCGGCGGCCGAAATCGCGCTGTCCTACTGGGATGCCCGCGCCGACTTCGCCTTCGGCCCCGTCACCGGCCCGCTGGAAGAAATGCTGGAGATCGCCGAGCGGGCGGACACGAAACCCGTCATCCTCGCCGATTCCGGCGACAATCCCACCGGCGGCGGGGTCGGCGATCGCGCCGATGTTCTGGTGGCGCTGATGGAACGCGGCTTCGACGACGCCCTGATCGCCGGCATTGCCGACCGGCCGGCGGTGGAGGATTGTTTCGCAGCCGGAAAGGGCGCGGTGCTCGATCTTTTCATCGGCGGCACGCTCGATGACAGAAGCCCGTCGGCGACCGCCACGGCCCGGGTCATCCGCCTTGACGATCCGGCAGGGCCCGACGAGCGGCAGGCCGTGGTCAAAACCGGCGGCATCACCATCGTGTTATCGGCGCGCCGGCGTCCCTACCACAACATCGCGGATTTCACCCAGCTCGGCCTTGATCCGAAAGCCTTCCGGCTGCTGGTGGTCAAGTCCGGCTATCTCTCGCCCGAGCTCGCGCCGATCGCCAATCCGAACCTGATGGCGCTCACCGACGGCGCTGTCAACCAGGATATCGAGGCCCTGCCCAACCACAGGCGGCGCGGACCATGCTACCCGTTCCAGCGCGATTTTACCTATGCGCCTGAGCCGCGGCCCTCGAAGCGGTGGAAGGCGGCACATGACGGCGGGGAATAAGCCATGGGCATCCCGGCGCTGAATAGTCACGGGCGCTGCCTGCCGACAACAGCGAGGGAGGCTTTCGCCGCGGCGCGATTGCGGATATTGCGCTTTGCGCGATCTTCCGACAACGCCTCTCCTCCGACGGCCTGACCCCATGTCCAACGCAGTCTCGCTTATCCTGAAAAACCCGTCGATCCGCATATCGGCGACGGGCGTTTTCTGTTTCGGCTTCGCGGGTGCCGCCACCGCGCCCTATCTCTCGGTCATCGGCATCCAGGAGCTCGGCATGAGCGACCGGGGCTATGCGCTGGTGATGGCGGCGGGCGCGCTGATTTCGGTGGCGGCAAGCGTTCTGATCGGCAACCTCACAGACCGGCTCGGCAGCTATCGGCTGATGCTGGCGATTTGCGCCGTTTCGGGCTTCGTCGGCTTCACCAGCGTCTACCTTCTGCCGTCGATCGGCAGCTTCGCGCTGGCGAAGGTAGCGTTCATTCCGCTGTTCACGGCGCTTTATCCGCTGCTGTTCGCCAATGTCCGCACCGAAACGGCAAGCCTGCCCTCGGCGGAGGTGGCGTCGGTCAATTCCGGCATCAGGGCGGTGCTGTCGCTCTCCTGGGTGCTGGTGCCGGGCGTGGTCGGCGTCGCGCTTGCCGAAAGCAGGAACATGCTGC
Organism: Martelella sp. UBA3392; assembly: GCF_002358775.1. NCBI lineage: Bacteria > Pseudomonadati > Pseudomonadota > Alphaproteobacteria > Hyphomicrobiales > Aurantimonadaceae > Martelella > Martelella sp. UBA3392. Next base: position 9,118 of record NZ_DEPM01000116.1, on the reverse strand, counting down.
CCGCCTTTCTGTTTGCCGGCATGGCCTCGCTTGCCTGTCTCGCGCTGTTCGTTTTCGGCATGGCAAAACCGGATAAGTCGCTGCGGGTGCGGCCGGCGGAGTCCTTTTTCAGGGCGTTTGCGGCGTTCTCGCAGCGCGGGCTGTGGCTGCGTCTGCTGGCGATTGCCCTGATGACCGCCATGCTGCATATGAACGCTGCGGTGCTGCCGCTGATCGTGACCGATCAGGCCGGCGGCGCGGTCGCCGATATCGGCGTGCTGGTCGGCATCGTCGCCGCGCTCGAGATCGTGTTCATCATCGGCTGGGGTTATGCGGAACGCTATGTGCCGCAGGTCGCGATCCTGATTGTCGGCACGGTGATTTACGCAGCCTATCTGTTTCTGCTCGGCAATATCACCGCGGTGTGGCAGGCCTATGCGCTGACGGGGATCGCCGGCCTCGGGGCGGCGGCGATCATCTCGATCCCGGTCACCTATCTGCAGAACCTGATCGCCCACAAGGCCGGGCTCGGCGCCTCGCTGATATCCGTCAACATGTTCGCCAGCGCCGGCATCGCCGCCGCCCAATTCGCGATCGGCACCAAGGTGACCGATTATGCGGGAACCGCTATCTTGTCCGCCGCCGCCGGGTTCGCCGGCGCGCTGCTGGTCTTCTTTCTCGACCGGAGACGTTCATGACCACACTTCTGGAAATCTGTGTCGGCGATATCGGCGGACTTGATACGGCGGTGGAAGCCGGCGCAGACCGGATCGAATTATGCGCGGCACTCGACCAGGGCGGACTGACGCCGTCCACCGGGCTGATCGAAATCGCCGCCGCCGCGCCGGTGCCCGTCCATGTGCTGATCCGTCCGCGCGCCGGCGGCTTCGTCTATTCCGCCCGGGAGTTCGAAACCATGCTGCGCGATATCGCCTTTTGCCGGGCGGCGGGCATTGCCGGCGTGGTCATCGGCGCGCTCGACCGCAATCACGATCTCGACGCGGATGGGCTAGCGACCCTCATCGCGGCTGTCGGTGGCATGGATATCACCCTGCACCGCGCCTTCGACCTGACCCGCGATCCCTTCGCGGCGCTTGAGACGGCGGTCGCGCTCGGCATTCCGCGCATTCTCACATCCGGGCAGGAGCAGCGCGCCAGCGAGGGTCGCGAGCTGATTGCCGAACTGGCGAAGGCGGCGGACGGACGGATCGCGCTGATGCCGGGCGGCGGGCTCACTCCCGAAAACGCCCATCTGTTTCTGGCGATCCCGGGCGTCAGCGAACTGCATGCCTCCTGCACGATGCGCCATCAGGCCGAAGGCTTGAAGCTGCAGGGGTTTGAGAGCGCCGCGCCCCGCCGCACCGATGCCGTGGCAATTCGGGCGATGAAGGCGGCGATGGCCTGAGGCCTTTACATCAGGCGCTGTCAGCCGATGCCGGCTGGACGCGCTCCGCCTATCGGGTCAGGCCGCGCGCATCCACCGGCCATTCGCTGATCTCGCCGTCGGCCTCGACCCAGATCGCGTCATGCAGGTTGGTGACTGGGCAGACATGGTTGGGCACGATCCGCAGCTTTTCGCCGATCTCGGGTTTGGCTGCGGAGTGCGTGAGGTCGACCATGCCGTGTTCCTCGCTCAGTCGGTCGATCACGGCATCGGGATAGGCGCGGATCAGGCCATGGCCCGACCCGCCCTTGCCGGCGGGATCGCTGGTGAGCGTCTTCGAGCCGGCATCAATGATAGCGCGGTTTTCCTCCGGGCGGCTCACCACGGTGGCGATCACGTCGAAGGCACAATCGGCAAGGCCGGCATGGCCTGCGCCGATCATCATCCGATCATTGTAGATATAGGTGCCGACGCGAAGTTCGTCGATCACGCCGAGCGTGTGGACGCTGAAGGCGTCCGGCGTGCCGCCGCCCGAGACCATCGGAATGGCAATGCCGGCGTCATCGAAGGCGGCGCGGGCGGCGTTGACGAAGGCGACGGTATTTTCGTTCGCGGGATAGGTCATCAGCCCGGCAAAGGTCAGATTCGGCGTTTCGGCAACCTTGCGGGCAAGCGCCAGCGCATCCTCGACCCGCACCACGCCGGTGCGTTTCGCGCCGCTGTCGAATTCGACCAGCACGTCGATCGGGCATCCGGCGATCGCGGCTGCCTCGGCGGCAGTGGCAAGGGCTTGCTCGCTATCGATCGCAACGGTCATCCTCACCCGCGCGGCGAGGGCGGCGAGGCGCTTCGCCTTGCCGATCAGCGGATAGGAGATCAGGATATCGTCGATCCCGGCATCGGCCATCACCTCGGCCTCGCCGAGCTTCTGGCAGGTGATGCCACGCCCGCCGAGCGCCAACTGGCGTTTTGCCATGGCGATGCTCTTATGAGTCTTGATATGCGGCCGCAGCCTGATGCCGTGGCTATCGCAATAATCCTGCATGCGCTTCAGGTTGGCATCGACAATGGCCAGATTGACGAGCGGGGCGGGGGTTTCGAGGTCTTCAAACGTCACATCATGTCCTTTCGGCGCGGTCCTGCGGATCGCCTCAGCGATCTTCCAGCGTCAGCTCGCGCGCCATTTGCAGATTGCCGGCCATCAGCCCGCCATCGACCGGCAGCGTCACGCCGGAGATGAAGGCGGCATCTTCGGAGGCAAGGAAGGTCACCGCCTTTGCGATGTCGCCGGGGGTGGCGACGCGGCCAAGCGGATACCATTTTGTGAGACCGTCCAGCACGTCCGGCTTCTGTGCGATCCGCGCGTCCCAGGCCGGCGTCTGCACCGTGCCGGGGCAGATGATGTTGGCGCGGATATTGTGTTCGCCGTATTCGGTCGCCATGGTTCGCGTCAGGCTTTCAAGCCCTGCCTTGGCGGCGCTGTAGGCCGGCTGGCCGAGCGTGGTGAGCCCGTTGACCGAGCCGATCACCACGATCGCGCCGCGCCTGGCCGCCTTCATGCCATCGATCACCGCGCGCACGGTGTTGAACGTGCCGGCGAGATTGTCGGCGACATCCTGGCGGAAACTTTCCGGCGTGGTCTTGTCGAGCGTGGGCGCGGTGCCGCCGACAAAGGCGTTGGCGACGACGATATCGACCGGTCCAAGTTCGCCGCTCGCGGCCTCCACGGCAGACTTGAAGGCATCGTAATCGGTGATGCTCGCGGCCGCCCCCGCCACGGCATGGCCCTCGGCCTTGAGACCCGCGACCGCCTCGTCCACCTTGTCGGCGCGGATATCGCTGATGATGACGGCGGCGCCCTCCGCCAGAAAATCCTTCACCACCGCCGCGCCGACGCCGCCGACGCCGCCGGTGACGAGCGCGACCCGCCCTTCCAGTCGTTTCATCCGGCCTCTCCTCTGGTTCGGGTTGATTTACCGATGCATAGCCGATGGATCGGGATCGGGGAAGCCTTCGTTGGCGAAGCGGGCCGCAGCACTGCTACGGCGCTCTGGCGCGTTGCGCGATGCGGTTTTTCTGTGGCAGGTGTGCTGGAGAATGACGGTCCATTTTGCCAAATCCGAAGAAAGGCCCCCCATGAGCAAGATCGAATATTTTCATGCCGAAGGCGGCGCGTCCAATCCCGCGCCCCTGAGCCCGGCCGTCCGGGCCGGCGATTTCGTCTATGTCTCCGGCCAGGTGCCGACCCTTGCCGATGGCTCGGTCGTGGCCCATGACGTCGAGACCCAGACCGCGCAGGTGATGCGCAATATCGAGGAGGCGCTGAAGCTCGCCGGCTGCGAACTCTCCGATATCTGCAAGACCACGGTATGGCTGCACGACGCCCGCGATTTCGCCCGGTTCAACAAGGCTTATTCCGCGTTTTTCGAACAGGGCAAGTTTCCCGCCCGCTCGACCACCGAGGCGCGGCTGATGATCAATATCCTGGTCGAGATCGAGGCGGTCGCCTACAAGCCACTTTAAATTGCGCCGCTCTGATGGGGCGGCAATAGAGGCCCGATACATCACTGAAACCTTGGTTATCCTTCAAATCTATTCACTGTTCTTATGGCGGAAACGCTGCTAGATCGGAATTTTCGGAGGGTTTGAGGGACAGATGCGCGGGCAATCGGAAACCACCCAGAACATGACCAGCATCATGGTCGCAGGCGGGCTCGTGCTGGCGTTGTCCTTCGGAGTGCGCTCGGTGCTCGGCGGGGTGATCGAGCCGCTGTCCAACGACCTGTTCGGCGGGCGGCTGGAAATCTTCTCGATCTCGCTTGCGATCCAGAACCTGGTCTGGGGGCTTGCCCAGCCGTTTTTCGGCATGCTGGCCGATAAATATGGCGACCGGCGCGCGATGTGGCTCGGCTTCGCCTTCTATGTGATCGGCATGGGCATTTCGATCATCGGCACCACGCCCTTTGCCCAGCATATGGGCGCGGGCGTGCTGGTCGGCATGGGCATTTCCGGCACGGCCTTCGGCACGGTGCTTGCCGTCGTCGGCCGCGCCGCGCCGCCGGAAAAGCGCGGCTTCTATCTCGGCGTGGCGTCCGCCACCGGCTCGGCCGGGCAGGCGATCCTGCCGTTTCTGGTCGCCTTCCTGATCACCCATTTCGACTGGCGCATGACGATGGCGATCCTGACGGTGCTCCTGGTGCCGATGGCGTTCGCGATCCCCTTCCTCAAGGTGAAGCAGGCGCCCGGCGCAAGCGCGCCGCCGCCGATCGATCTGCCGCAAACCCTGAGGCAGGCCTTCGGCCATACCAGCTTCCTGATGCTGGGGCTTGGCTTCTTCGTCTGCGGCTTTCACCTCGCCTTCATCACCGCCCACCTGCCGACCTATGTGCAGAATTTCTGCGCCGGCACCGGCATGTCGCCGTCGCAATTGCGCGGGCTCGGCCTGCAGGCGCTGGCGCTGGCGGGTTTCGGCAACATCTTCGGCACGCTGCTGGCCTCCAAGCTCGGCAATATCTTCGCCAAGCCCCATGTGCTGGCGGCGATCTACGCGCTGAGAGCCGTGGTTATTCTCGTGTTCATATGGCTGCCGCTGACGCCCGCATCGGTGCTGATCTTCGGCATGATGATGGGTGGTCTCTGGCTTTCCACCGTGCCGCTCACCAGCGGTTTGATCGTGGTGATGTTTGGCCCGCGGTCGATGGGCACGCTGTTCGGCTTCGTGTTCCTCAGCCACCAGATCGGTGGTTTCACCGGGGTCTGGCTCGGCGGAGCGTGGTTCGACCGCTACGGCAATTACGACATGATCTGGTATGCCGCGATCGTCCTCGGTCTTGTCTCGGCGCTGGTGCATCTGACGGTGCGCGAGCGGCCGGCCCCGGCCTTCGCCTGAAGGCTGACGCCTACCCTTTAAGACTTCCGAAAGCATGTCCGCATAATCTGGCAAAACGCCGGTCAGAACGCGGGCGCTTGCTTTATTTCCGCCGGACTCTTTTCGCGGATTCGTCAAGCGTCTATGTTTTGAAGGGGCGCGATTCGGCAATCGGCCGGATCTTCACGAACATGAAATGCCTTGGGGCAAAGCCGCTTCGGAAAAAAGCGGCGCTGCCTCGACAATGGCGATTCCGCCAGCAGCGCGGATCGCCGGAATGACGGATGGTTAGATGGGCCGGGGCGGCACTCACAAGAACAAGCGGCATGGTCGCGTCGGGCGGCAGGCGTTTCGTCTGCTTCTGGCTGGCACCGCGCTGTCGCTGACGGCGGCTTCAGCCTTTGCCGCCGAAGCCGCGCCGCCGATGCTGTCCTCGCGCGAGGTCATGGCGCTTTCGACCTTTGGCGGGGTTCTGGCCGCCACCGTGCTCTCCACCCTCTGGTTCATGCGCCTGCGCGGCCGCACCGAGGCCGAAAACCAGCGGCTCGCCGCCGAACTCGAGGCCGAGCGCGAGCGGATTTCCAATCTCAAGGCGCTGAACGCGGAAAAAAACCGCCGCATCATTTTCTGGGAAGGTCCCGAGAGCGAACCGGAGTTTCTGGGCGCGCTTCCGGATGAAGCGGGGGCTCCCGAAGACGATAACGCGTTTCTCGCTTTTTCCGACTGGTTGTCGCCGGGCAGCACCAAACAGCTCGACGCCGCGGTTGCCGCATTGCGCAACCGCGCCAAGGCCTTCGAAATGCTGGCGGAGACCAGGGGCGGCTATGTGCTGGAAGTGATCGGCGGCACCACCGGCGGACGCGCCCATGTGCGCTTCGGCGCGCTGGAATCGCTGCGCGCGGAACTCGCCGAGCTGAAGCTGGAGCACAAGCGCGCCAAGGCCTCGCTGTCGCGGTTCGAGACGCTGCTGAACGGCGTCGACGCGCCGGCCTGGCAGCGCGATGGCGAGGGCCGGCTGATCTGGGTCAACCGCGCCTATGCCGAAGCCGTCGAGGCGAAGGACGCCGAGGACGCGCTTGGCGAAAACCGCATGCTTCTGTCGGCCGCCACCCAGGAAAAGCTTGATGGCAAGGTCAGGGCCGGCGCGCCCTTCAAGGGCCGCCAGCCGGTGGTGACCGCCGGCGAACGCGCCTTTTACGACCTGACCGAAGTGCCGACCGGCGATGGCTCGGCAGGCATTGCGATCGACGTCTCCGCCTTGCAGGCATCCGAGACGGCGCTGGAACAGACGCTTGAAAGCCATGCCGATACGCTGAACCATCTCAACACCGCGGTCGCGATCTTCGATGCCGACCGGCGGCTGAAATTCTACAATCAGGCGTTCGAGAAACTCTGGAAGCTCGATATGGGCTTTCTTGAAAGCCATCCCGACAATGGCGAACTTTTCGAGCGCCTGCGCGCCGATGGCAAGCTGCCGGAGCCGCATCTGTGGCGCGAGTGGAAGGACAAGGCGCTGTCGGTCTATCACTCGGTCGCGCCCTATAACGACCTCTGGTATCTGCCGAGCGGCGAGACGCTCAGCGTGTTCGCCTCCGCCCATCCGCGCGGCGGCACCACCTGGGTGTTTGAAAATCACACCGAGCAGGTGGCGCTCAAGACCCGTTACAACACGCTGGTCAAGGTTCAGGGCGAGACCATCGATCATCTCTCCGAAGGGGTCGCGGTGTTCGGCCCGGACGGGCGGCTGAAGCTTTCCAACCCGGCCTTTCTCGGCCTGTGGCGGATCGGCGAGAACGAGGCCGAACCCGGCACCCATATTCGCGCGCTTATGCAGATCGGCGAGAAGGACGAGGAAGCGGCAAAGGGCTGGCGGCTGTTTGCGCGGATGATCACCTCCTTCGACGACGAGCGCGTGTCGCGCCAGGGCCGGCTGGAACTGGCGTCGGGCGTGGTGCTCGACTACGCGGTGACGCCCCTTCCCAACGCCCAGACCATGCTGACCTTCGTCAACAAGACGGATTCGGTCAATGTCGAGCGCGCGCTGACGGAGAAGAACGACGCGCTGCGCAAGGCCGAGGAAATCAAGAACGCCTTCCTCGAACACGTCTCCCACGAGCTGCGCACGCCGCTGACCTCGATCATGGGCTTCGCCGAGCTGCTGAAATCGCCGGAAATCGGGCCGCTGACGGCGCGCCAGAGCAATTATGTCGATCACATCGCCAATTCCTCCTCGGTGCTGATGACGATCGTCAACGACATGATCGATCTGAAATCGGCCGATGCCGGCATTCTCCAGCTCGAGCGCGACCGGATGTCGCTCGACGATCTGATCGATTCGGTCGCCGACGATATTTCGAGCCGGCTGCAGGAAACCGGGGTGACGCTGGAAATCACCGCGCCGCCGAAGCTCGGCGAGATCACCGCCGATTTCCAGCGGCTGAAACAGGTTCTGCTGAAAATCCTCGGCAATGCCATCCGCTATGCCCCGCGCGGCTCGATCATCGCGCTGTCATGCTGGCGGGAAAACGGCGATTTCGTCTTCACCGTCACAGACAGCGGCCCCGGCATCAGCGACGACGCGCTTGAAAACGTGTTCTCCCGCTTCGAATCGGGCGGACGGCAGGCGCAATATGCCGGCGCGGGCCTTGGCCTTGCGATCGTCGAAAGCTTCGTCGGCCTTCATCACGGCAAGATCTTCATCGATTCCGAAGCCGGCGCCGGCACCACGGTCTCCTGCCGGATTCCCGATGCCGTCGAGGAAAAGGGGTCCGCCGATATCATTGCGGCCGAATGACCAGTGTCTTTCTCCCCGATGAAGCCGCCACCATTGCCTTTGCCGGGCGCCTCGCGCCGTTTCTGATTGTCGGCGACTGCCTGCTGCTCAACGGCGATCTCGGCATGGGCAAGTCGACCTTCGCCCGCGCTCTGATCCGCGCCCGGTTCGGCGATCCCGAACTTGAGGTGCCGAGCCCGACCTTCACCCTTGTGCAGGTCTATGACGGCGAACCGCCGATCTGGCATTTCGACCTCTACCGCCTGTCCGACGCCGACGAACTGATCGAACTCGGTATTGATGAGGCGCTGGCGGAGGGAATCAGCCTGATCGAGTGGCCCGATCGGGGTGAGGGGGTGCTTCCGAAGGATGCCTTGCGGCTGACTTTTTCCGAGGAAGGCGCGGGGCGGCGGGTGCGGCTTACCGGTGGGCGAGCCGGGGAGCTGGCGGCGGCGCTGTAGGGAGGAGGGAGGTTTCACTCCTCTCCACTCTTGTGTTTCGAGTATAGGCTGTCTCCCCTCACCCGGCGCATGCGCGCCACCCTCTCCCCTCCGGGGCGAGGGGGAGCATGCAGCAATCGCCGAATATCGCGGAAAGGTCGGGCCTCGCCGGCGTCCCCTTCTCCCCTTGGGGAGAAG
>NZ_DEPM01000116.1:0-132 GCF_002358775.1 Martelella sp. UBA3392 | reverse complement strand
AGGTGGCCGAAGGCCGGATGAGGGAACGGCGCTTGCGTCCGCTCACCATGCTCCGTAAAACCCGAGGATTGGCAGCACGGGAGCGAACGGGTGACACGGGCGAGATTGTGGACGATACCGCCGGGCGTTGCG
>NZ_DEPM01000146.1:19917-25763 GCF_002358775.1 Martelella sp. UBA3392 | reverse complement strand
TCGGGGCATCTCTCCCGCCAGCGGGAGAGAATATCGGGAGCAAGCTGCAGGGCTGTGTCCGACACCCGGCCTTAGAGCAGGAGGCGAGTAGGGCGACCGCAGGACGCCGACACCGTCTCTCACACCGGCCGCACCAGAATGTGCTTCTTCTTGCCCACCGACAGCTTGGCAACGCCTTCCTGCGACAGCGCATCGGCGCCGACCGAGAGACGTTCGTCGGAGACGGCCTTGTCGTTCAGCTTCACCGCGCCGCCCTTGATATGGCGGCGGGCCTCGCCGTTGGAGCCGGCGAGACCGGCCTGGACCAGAAGCGTCAGAATGCCGATGCCGCTATCGAGTTCGGCCTTTGCCACCTCGATCGTCGGCAGGTTTTCGGCAAGCGCGCCTTCCTCGAAGGTCTTGCGCGCGGTCTCGGCGGCTTCCTCGGCGGCGGCGCGGCCATGGAGCATGGCCGTCACTTCGGTGGCGAGGATCTTCTTGACCTCGTTGATCTCCGATCCGCCAAGGGCGGCAAGCCGCGCGATCTCGTCCATCGGCAGCGTGGTGTAGAGCTTCAGGAAGCGGCCGACATCGGCATCCTCGGTGTTGCGCCAGTACTGCCAGAAATCATAGGCCGACAGCATGTCGGGGTTCAGCCAGATCGCGCCATTGGCCGACTTGCCCATCTTGGCGCCCGATGCCGTCGTCAGAAGCGGCGAGGTCAGCGCGTAGAGCTGCGGGCAGTCCATGCGGTGGCCAAGATCGATGCCGTTGACGATATTGCCCCACTGGTCCGAGCCGCCCATCTGCAACCGGCAGTCATAGCGCTTGCAAAGCTCCACGAAATCATAGGCCTGGAGGATCATGTAGTTGAATTCCAGGAAGGACAGCGACTGCTCGCGGTCGATGCGCATCTTGACGCTCTCGAAGGACAGCATCCGGTTGACCGAGAAATGGCGGCCGACATCGCGGAGGAATTCGAGATAGTTCAACCCGCGCAGCCATTCGCCATTGTTGATCATCAGCGCGGACTTATCGCCCGCGTCGTAATCCATGTAATTGGCGAAGACGCGCTGGATCGAGTTGATATTGTCCTCGATCATGTCGAGGGTCATCAGCTTGCGGGCCTCGTCCTTGAACGAGGGGTCGCCGACCATGCCGGTGCCGCCGCCCATCAGCGAGATCGGCCGGTGGCCGGTCTTCTGCAACCAGTGCAGCATCATGATCTGGATCAGCGAGCCGGCATGCAGCGACGGCGCTGTCGGATCGAAGCCGATATAAGCCGTTACCCGCTCCTTCGAAAGAAGGTCGTCAAGCCCGGTCTCATCGGAAATCTGATGAATGAAACCGCGCTCGGAGAGCGTGTGCAGGAATTCGGATTTGAACGTCGACATGGCTGATCTTTTCGTCGCTTGTATTCAGGTAGATTAGGGAACGGGCGCGCTTTAGCATGGTTTGCCGGTGCTTCCCACATCTTTTGCTGTCGCGGTCAGCTCCCGGCCTGGATATGACCTATTTCGACTGACGGATAATGGACTTGGCGTGATAGGCGGCGGCGAAGACGAGAAACACGAATGGCAGCCAGACTGGCAGCACCCCGCCGCCCACCACCGTTATCAGGCCGACGGCGTAGAGCGGCAGAAGCAGGATGACGCCGGTGACGACGCCGGGAGAATATTTGCGAAGCCGGATGACGCCGTAGACATGGAAGAGCGCGTTGACCGCCATTGCCGTGGAAAGCCCGAGAAAGATCGACGCGCCGCTGGGACTGTCGCCGTAGAACAGCCCAAGCGCGGCGATAAACATCACCGCCGTGTTGATGAAGACGAGGTAGCCAAACCGGATGCCGGTCGTTTTCGGCGGCACGAGTTCGCGATACCATTCGATGAAGCCGCCCGGAAAATAGAACTCTTCGGTCACGTGCAACATCAAGGCGATGGCCAGGAAGAGCGAGAGATGCGAGGGGCTGAGCAAGGGCGTTCTCCGCGATATGGTGGGATCAACGCCAGAATGGCCCGCTTGGCGCGATACGCAACAGCTATTTCGAAAGATGCGGGAAAGTCGAGCGAAGGATGCTGCGTGTGGCCTGGGTCTGGCGGCACCCAAAAAACTCAGGAGTTGAGGGGGCCTGTTATCGACGAACGGGCCGTAGCGCGGCTTTTCCCGCTGTCTTGACAGCCGGTTTTGGTCTATTGCCGGTCAATCGACATAAAATCGAGCGTCAGATCATGGCTTTTCAGATTCCCGATCTCGCCGTGACAGAAAGCGACCGGCTTTCGTTTTCCGTTTTCGCGCCGCAGGATGCACCTCGCCTTGCCGGTCTGCATTCGGACCCGGAAGGCGAGCGTTATCTGTTTCGTGACGGTATGCTGTGGAGCGAAGCCTATGCCGCATCCGAGATTGCCAAATGGCGTCGGACTTTTGCAGAGAGGGGCTACAGCAAGTTCAAGCTGACCCGGAAGTCGGATGGCGCGTTTCTCGGCCGTGCCGGCTTCGGTTTCGATGAAACCCACGGCGTTGCCGAGCTTGGCTATACGATCGCCCGCGCCGAATGGGGCAAGGGCTATGCCACGGAAGCAGCAGCACGTCTCGCTCGATGGTTTTTTGAAGAGGAGCTGGACGACCGCTTTATCGCCTTTGCCGTGCCGGAAAACGCGGCCTCGGTTGCGGTTCTGCGAAAAATCGGGATGCGCGAGATCGCGCCGCTTACCGTCAAGGGGATTGTCTGCGCCAGCTTCGAGATGGGCGTTGAGCGCGGATGAGACGCGAACGGCCGGGACAGGCCCGGCCGCTGCAAACAGGAATGATTTCCCTTTTACCTGATCCGCTTCGGCGCCGGTTCCGGCACCAGTTCGCCTTCAAGGCGGCGGTCGAGGTAGTCCTCGCATTCGGCGAGCAACTCGTCATTCTTGCCGGCAAAGAAGTGGTTGGCGCCGGCGAGCGTCTTCTGGGTGATCAGAATGCCCTTCTGGGTCTTCAGCTTTTCCACCAGGCCGTTGACATCGCGCGGCGGGGCCACCTTGTCGGCGTCGCCGTGGATGATCAGGCCGGAAGACGGGCAGGGGGCCAGGAACGAGAAGTCGTAGATGTTGGGCTGCGGGGCGATCGACATGAAGCCCTCGATTTCCGGACGGCGCATCAGAAGCTGCATGCCGATCCAGGAGCCGAAGGAATAGCCGGCGACCCAACAGGTCTTCGAATCGGGGTGCAGGCCCTGCACCCAGTCAAGTGCTGCCGCCGCATCCGACAATTCGCCCGAGCCGTGGTCGAATTCGCCCTGGCTGCGGCCGATGCCGCGGAAATTGAACCTGAGCGTCGTGAAGCCGCGCTTCTGGAACATGTAGAAGAGTTCGTAGACGATCGGATTGTTCATCGTGCCGCCGAAGCGGGGGTGGGGATGCAGCACGATCGCGATCGGCGCATTCTTCTCTGGGGACGGCTGGTAACGGCCTTCAAGGCGACCGGCCGGACCGTTGAAAATCACTTCGGGCATTTGCTCTCCGGAAATTTCGGCTCAAACATTCCAGCCGGCTTGCAGCGACCCGCTTGACTTGACTAATAGGGTCATCTTTTCTACAAACAGTTTAGAATTGTTCGAAAGAAAGAGGTCTTCTGTTCTGCGGTCCAAATAGGGCAAGCGGGCAGTCAATTTCAAGGAAAATGCGTTGCCGGACGCGAATGTCCGTGTAATCAGGGCCGACATGAGCACCAACCGGATCTATCTCGACTGGAATGCCACCGCGCCGCTTCTGCCCGAAGCGCGCGAGGCCGTGCTGGACGGTCTCGATCTTTGCGGCAATGCCTCGTCCGTTCACCGCGAGGGGCGGGCGGTACGCACCCGCATCGAGGCGGCCCGGCGTCAGGTGGCGGCGCTTGCCGGCGCGGACCCGGCCCATGTCACATTCCTCGCCGGTGCGACGGAAGCGGCAAACCTGGTGCTGACGCCGGATTTCCGCATGGGCCGCAGCCCGGTCGGGCTTGGCGCGCTTTATGTTTCCGGCATCGAGCACCCGGCGGTTTTCGAAGGCGGCCGCTTTCCCGCCGACAGGCGTCATGAAATTCCGGTCCTGCCGACAGGCGTCGTCGATCTCGATGCGCTGGACGCCATGCTTGCCGCCCATGACAAGGGCCTCGGCCTGCCGATGGTGGCGCTGATGCTGGTCAACAACGAGACCGGCATTATTCAGCCCGTCGCTAAGGCGGCCGAGATCGTGCACCGGCATGGCGGGCTTCTTGTGGTCGACGCGGTGCAGGCCGCGGGCCGTATCCCGGTTTCGATCGAGGCGCTGGACGCCGATTTTCTGATCCTGTCATCGCACAAGCTTGGCGGGCCGAAGGGTGTGGGCGCACTGATTGCGCGGGGCGAAACGCTGATGCCGGCCCCGCTGGTGCGTGGCGGCGGTCAGGAAAAGGGCCATCATTCCGGCACGGAAAACGTGCCGGGTATTCTCGGTTTCGCTGCGGCCGCTGCCTTCGCGGCGGAAGGCATCGAGGCTCGGAATACGCGAATCGCGGCGCTGCGCGACCGGCTGGAGGATGGCATGCGCGCCGCGTGCGCCGATGTCGAAATCTACGGCGCGGATTTGCCGAGGGTTGCCAATACCTCGTTCTTTACCCTGCCGGGGCTGAAGGCGGAAACCGGCCAGATCGCCTTTGATCTCGAGGGTATCGCTCTGTCAGCCGGCTCGGCCTGTTCCTCCGGCAAGGTCGGCGAAAGCCAGGTGCTGAAGGCGATGGGGCGCGATCCGCGCCTTGGCGGCCTGCGTATCTCGCTTGGCTGGGCGACCACGGATGAGGATATCGACGCGGCGATTTCGGCTTTCGGAAAAATCGCCGGAAGACGCAGGGCGGCCGGACAGGCGGCCTGAAAAATTGACGAATCGCAGGCCGCGCGGGGTGTAATTGCCGCGCAGTCTGATTAAATAGAGCGGTGAACCCGCTTGGGAATACCAACCGCCGGACCTTGAACCCGGTTATGAGTGGAGTGACAATATGGTTGCCGTAAAAGAGACCGTCGATCAGGTCGCCGAGATCGACGTCGATCAGTACAAATACGGTTTTGAGACGATGATCGAAGTGGACAAGGCGCCCAAGGGCCTGTCCGAGGACATCATCCGTTTCATCTCGCACAAGAAGAACGAGCCCGACTGGATGCTCGAATGGCGTCTGGAGGCCTATCGCCGCTGGCTCACCATGGAAGAGCCGAGCTGGGCGCGGGTGAACTACCCGAAGATCGATTTCAACGACATCTATTACTACGCCGCGCCGAAATCCTTCACCGGCCCGAAGACGCTGGACGAGGTCGATCCGGAACTGCTCAGGACCTATGAAAAGCTCGGCATTCCGCTGCAGGAGCAGGAAATCCTCGCGGGCGTCGAGGACAAACAGTACCAGCCGAAGAGCCGCGTTGCCGTCGATGCCGTGTTCGATTCGGTCTCCGTCGTCACCACCTTCAAGAAGGAACTCGCCAAAGCCGGCGTGATCTTCATGTCTATCTCGGAGGCGATCCGCGAATACCCGGAACTGGTTCAGAAATATCTGTTCTCGGTCGTGCCGCGCGGCGACAATTACTATGCCGCGCTGAACGCCGCCGTGTTCACCGATGGCTCCTTCGTCTACGTGCCCAAGGGCGTTCGCTGCCCGATGGAGCTGTCGACCTATTTCCGCATCAACGAGAAGAACACCGGCCAGTTCGAGCGCACGCTGATTATCGCCGAGGAAGGCTCGTATGTTTCATACCTCGAAGGCTGCACGGCCCCGCAGCGCGACGAGAACCAGCTTCACGCCGCCGTCGTCGAGCTGATCGCGATGGATGATGCTGAGATCAAGTATTCCACCGTCCAGAACTGGTTTCCGGGCGACAAGGA
>NZ_DEPM01000146.1:18364-19585 GCF_002358775.1 Martelella sp. UBA3392 | reverse complement strand
GGCGGCATCTACAACTTCGTCACCAAGCGCGGCGATTGCCGGGGCGACAATTCCAAGATTTCGTGGACGCAGGTCGAAACCGGCTCGGCGATCACCTGGAAGTACCCCTCCTGCCTGTTGCGCGGCGACAATTCGCGCGGCGAGTTCTATTCGATCGCCGTCTCCAACGGCCATCAGCAGATCGACAGCGGCACCAAGATGATCCATCTCGGCAAGAACACGTCGAGCCGCATCATCTCCAAGGGCATTTCGGCGGGCGTTTCCAATAACACCTATCGCGGCCAGGTCTCGGCCCACCGCAAGGCGGAAAACGCGCGCAACTTCACCCAGTGCGACTCGCTGCTCATCGGCGACAAATGCGGCGCCCACACCGTGCCTTACATCGAGGCCGGCAATGCATCCGCCCGTTTCGAGCATGAGGCCACCACCTCGAAGATTTCCGAGGACCAGCTGTTCTACTGCATGCAGCGCGGCATTCCCGAAGAAGAGGCGATCGCGCTGATTGTCAACGGTTTCGTCCGCGAGGTGATCCAGGAACTGCCGATGGAATTCGCGGTCGAGGCGCAGAAGCTGATCGGGATTTCGCTGGAAGGAAGCGTTGGCTAGCCATCCCCGCAGCGTCATCCTCGGGCTTGACCCGAGGATCTTACCACCGTGCTGAGAATGAGACGCGGGTTTGTTCGAGCGAGGACTGGTAAGGCTGAATGCAACCCGGTACTCCGCTCGCATGGGGACGTGATTAGATCCTCGGGTCAAGCCCGAGGATGACGAAAACGAGGGGTTGCGGGCGCAATGTCAGGCTATGTCTACATGATGTCCGACAAGCCGCGCGGCGTTCTCTACACTGGTGTCACGAGCGACATCCACGGGCGTGTGTGGGAACACAGAAACGAAACGCACGAAGGTTTTACATCGAAATACAGGGCGAAAAATCTGGTCTGGCTTGAACTGCATCCGAATATCGTACTGGCAATTCAGAGAGAGAAATCCTTGAAGCGCTATCGGAGAGAATGGAAGATCAGACTTGTCGAGGAACTGAACCCGAACTGGCTGGATTTATTCGAACGAATTGATGAAATCGAGAATGTGTATAGGCCGCATCCCGGAATGCGGAAGTCTGGAGACTACAATTGAACGAGCGATGTCGGTGACCAGACAATGTCGGCTTTGACAGAACCAGCCCCACCCAACGGCGTCATCCTCGGGCTTGTCCCGAGGATC
>NZ_DEPM01000146.1:17918-18053 GCF_002358775.1 Martelella sp. UBA3392 | reverse complement strand
CTTGTCCCGAGGATCTAACCACCGGGCCGGGAAAGAGACGTGGGTTTGTTCGAGCGAGGACTGGCAAGGCAGAATGCCACCCGACACGCCGCTCGTATGGAAATGTGATTAGATCCTCGGGACAAGCCCGAGGAT
>NZ_DEPM01000146.1:0-17610 GCF_002358775.1 Martelella sp. UBA3392 | reverse complement strand
TCGGGACAAGCCCGAGGATGACGCAGAGAAAATAATAGGGGCCGAGCGACACCGCGGCCGGCCGCTGACTGAAGGAAACGAAAAATGCTTGAGATCAAGAACCTGCACGCACGCATTGCCGAGGATGGCACGGAGATCATTCGCGGGCTGAACCTGACCATTCAGGATGGCGAAGTCGCGGCTATCATGGGGCCGAACGGGTCGGGCAAGTCGACGCTCTCCTATATTCTCGCGGGCCGTGAGGATTACGAGGTCACCGAGGGCGAGGTGCTCTATAATGGCGAGAACATTCTGGAGCTCGATGCCGCCGAGCGCGCTGCCAAGGGGCTGTTCCTGGCATTTCAGTATCCTGTCGAAATTCCGGGCGTCGCCACCATGCAGTTTCTGAAGGTCGCGATCAACGAGCAGCGCAAGGCGCGCGGCGAGGAAGAGCTTTCGACGCCGGACTTCATCCGCAAGGTGCGCGAGGCCTCCGCCGAGTTGAAGATCGATTACGAGATGCTGAAGCGGCCGCTGAATGTCGGCTTCTCCGGCGGCGAGAAGAAGCGTGCGGAAATCCTGCAGATGGCGCTCCTGGAGCCGAAGCTCTGCGTCATGGACGAGACCGATTCGGGTCTCGATATCGACGCGCTGAAGATCGTCGCCGATGGCGTCAACGCGCTGCGTGCGCCGGATCGCTCGGTGATGGTCATCACCCACTACCAGCGCCTCTTGGACTACATCGTGCCGGACACGGTCCACGTGCTCTACAAGGGCCAGATCATCCGCACCGGCGGCAAGGAACTGGCCCACGAACTCGAAGCCAATGGCTATGCCGATATCATCGGCGAAGCGGCCTGAGGCGGGAGCGTTGTGATGAATGTGCAAAGCAAGATAACACTGACGGCTGCCGAGGAAGCGCTGGTCGCCGCCTTCGGGCGGCTCTCCGGCTCGCTGCCCGGCAATGCCGATGTAACGACGGAACGCGACCGGCTGGCCGGCGAACTGCGCAAGACCGGCCTGCCGACCCGGCGGATCGAGGCCTGGCATTACACCGACCTGCGCAACCTGTTGCGCACGGTACCGGCCGATGCCGGCGAGGCGGTGAACCCGTTGCCGGCTCTGCTGCAAGGCAGCGTCGTTCTGCCGCTGGTGCAGGGCCGTGCAGGCGCTGCACCCGAGATTGACGGCGTTCAACGCGAGAAGGTCTCCGATGCGCTTTCGCAAGGCGATAAGGCGATCCGCTTTGCGCTGTCGCATGCCGATGACGCGATCGGCCGCATCAATGGCGCGCTGGTTAGCGACGGTTACGTGCTTGATATCGCGGCCTCGCTCGAAGCGCCGCTGGAGCTGCAGGCCGTGCATGGCGGCGGGCAGGTGCATACCCGCAATCGGTTGAATTTCGCCGAGGGCGTGACCGGCACAGTGATCGAACGTCATGTCGCGCCGGCAGGCGCTGCCGCGCTCGTCAGCAACCTTTCGGCGCTGACGCTCGGCAAGGACGCCGAGATCACCTATGTGGTGATGCAGAGCCAGGGAGCGGACGACACCCATCTCGGCAAGCTGAAGATCGAGCTTGGCGAGAACGCGAAGCTGAAGCTTCTGATCGTCAATGCCGGCGGCAAGCTGGTGCGCCACGAGATCGACTGCGCGGTTGTGGGCGAAGGCGCGGATCTGATGCTGCGCGGCGTCAACCTGCTCGGCGGCGAGACCCACACCGACATCACCTTCGACCTCGGCCATAACGTGCCCAACACGACCTCGACCGAGATCATCCGCAATGTCGTGTTCGACAAGGCCAGGGGCGTGTTCCAGGGCCTGATCCGGGTTGCGCCCGATGCCCAGAAGACCGATGCCAAGATGTCGTGCAACACGCTGCTGATGAGCGATTTCGGATCGTTCAACGCCAAGCCGGAACTGGAAATCTTCGCCGACGACGTGCAGTGCGGCCATGGCGCGACGGTGACGGATATCGACCCGAACCATCTCTATTACCTGATGGCGCGCGGCATTCCGCGCAAGGTGGCCGAAGGGCTCCTGATTCATGCCTTCGTCGCCGAAGTGGTGGAAGAGCTCGAGAACGAAGCGCTGTCGGAAGCCGTAGAGGCGATCATCGCGGACTGGCTCGATCGCCATGAGTAACCGGCTCCGCGATCCGGACGGGACATTGACGGGGTTCATCGGTTATGGACACTAAGGTCTCCACCTATGATGTCGAAAAGATCCGGCAGGATTTTCCGATCCTCTCGCGTGAGGTCTACGGAAAGCCGCTGGTCTATCTCGACAATGGCGCGTCGGCGCAGAAACCGCAGGTCGTGATCGACGCGGTTTCGAACGCCTACAGCCATGAATACGCCAATGTGCACCGCGGCCTGCATTTCCTCTCCAATGCCGCGACCGATGCCTATGAGGCCGCGCGCGAGAAGGTGCGCGCCTTCCTGAACGCCGGTTCGGTGAACGAGATCGTGTTTACCCGCAACACAACCGAGGCGATCAACACGGTTGCCTATGGCTGGGCGATGGAGCACCTGAAGGCGGGCGACGAGATCGTGCTCTCGATCATGGAGCACCATTCCAACATCGTGCCCTGGCATTTCCTGCGCGAGCGCATGGGCGTCAAGCTGGTCTGGGTCCCGGTGGATGATGACGGCGAGTTTCATATCGAGGACTTCGAAAAATGCCTGAGCGAGCGCACCAAGCTCGTCGCCATCACCCAGATGTCGAACGCGCTCGGCACCATCGTCGATGTGAAACAGGTTTGCCGGATCGCGCATGAGCGTGACATTCCGGTGCTGGTCGATGGTTCGCAGGGCGCGGTTCACCTGCCGGTCGATGTCCGCGATATCGATTGCGACTGGTATGTGATGACCGGCCACAAACTTTACGGCCCGTCCGGTATCGGCGTGCTCTACGGCAAGTATGATCGGCTCGCCGAGATGCGGCCGTTCCAGGGCGGCGGCGAGATGATCGCCGATGTCACGATGGATGGCGTCACCTATGCCGAGCCGCCGCACCGCTTCGAGGCCGGCACGCCGCCGATCGTTCAGGCTATTGGACTGGGCGCTGCCCTTGACTATATGCAAGGGGTAGGCCGCGCGGCGATTGCCGCCCACGAGGCTGACCTGACGGCGTATGCCCGGGAGCAGCTCGGTCATGTCAATGCGCTGCGCGTCATCGGCAATGCCGCGCAAAAGGGCAGCATTTTCTCCTTCGCGATCGAAGGCGTGCATGCCCATGATATTTCGACGATCATCGACCGGCGCGGCGTCGCCGTTCGCGCCGGCACCCACTGCGCCCAGCCGCTTCTGGCGCGTTTCGGGGTGACGTCGACCTGCAGGGCCTCGTTCGGCCTGTACAATACCCGCGCGGAGGTGGACGCGCTGGTGGAAGCGCTGGATTACGCGCGCACATTCTTTGCCTGATAGGGGCCTGATAGGGGCCAGATAGGGCCGGAAAGGTCCGATAAGAGGATTGCCATGAGTGTCGAGGAAAAGACTGAAGACCAGACGGCCGTCGAGCCGGGCTCTTCCATCCCGCCGGAAGAACTCGCGCGGCTGAGCGACGACATCATCTCCGCGCTGAAGACGGTCTATGATCCGGAAATCCCGGCCGATATCTTCGAGCTGGGCCTGATCTACAAGATCGATGTCGATGACGACCGGGTGGTGAAGATCGACATGACGCTGACCGCGCCCGGCTGCCCGGTCGCCGGCGAAATGCCCGGCTGGGTCGAGAATGCCGTCGGCACGGTGGAAGGCGTCTCCGGCGTCGAGGTCGAAATGACCTTCGATCCGCCGTGGACTCCGGATCGCATGTCGGAAGAGGCCAAGGTGGCGGTTGGCTGGTATTGACGCCGCCTTCGTGCGCTGATGCAATGCACCTCTAACGCCGGGCCTTGAACCCGGATGTTGATGGAGAATGGAAATGGGCTTTCAGGTCATCACCCTCACAGATGCGGCAGCGACCCGCATCAACGAAATCACCGGCAATGCTGGGCCGGATGCGCTCGGTATCCGTATATCGATCAAGAAGGGCGGCTGCGCCGGGTTCGAATATGCGGTGGACCTCGTCACGAGCGACAGCACGAAGGCCGGCGACGACACCGTCGAACATGCCGGCGCCAAGGTCTGGGTCGATCCCGCTGCCTCGCTTTACCTGCTGGGCACCGAGATGGATTTCGAGGTCACCAAGCTCAGAACCGGCTTCGTGTTCCGCAACCCGAACGAAACCTCGGCCTGCGGATGCGGCGAATCGGTGGAACTCAAGGCCGCCGACCTTGCCGAACTGGCGCGGGCGCGCGAGGCCGCGGCGCACTGATCGGCGGGTCAGGCCTCAGCCCTTGAGGCCGTCATATTGTATCACGCAGATTTTTTCGCTGACGCCGTCCCCGTTGGAAACGCGGTAGCTGCAGGAAATATAGAGCGTTCCGTCGTCTCCCTCCGTGACGGAAGGGTCGCCGATCCGGCAATCATTGTCCGCCTGCTCCAGGCAGACGGGTTCCAGCCAGGCGAGCGGCCGGTTGCCCCCGCCCGCTGTTGTGCCGAAGAACCCGACGCAAAGATGCAGGTTCCGACAATCCTCGTCGGGCGTGTAGATCACGACGAACGGGCCGAGCGACGGGTCGAATCGCGAATGCTTCAGGGACAGGGCCGAGATGCCGGACTTTCGGCTTTTGATGCTGGCATTGAGGATCGGTACCGCCGGAGACCACGTGATCCCGTAATCGCAGGAATCGCTCACGGCGATGCGGTCGAGATACAAACCCGGCGCCTTGGTGCGCAGAAAGGCCGTGAGCTTGCCGGACGGGCGCTGGACGATGCTGGGCTCGACGGTCCCGCGACCGAGGATCGGCGTTTCGGCATAGTGCCAGTGCGCCCCGTCATCATCCGAATAAAGCACGACCGAGAGGTTGACGACGTCGGAATGGACCGGAAGCAGCAGACGATCGGCGCCGTTTTCCAGCCTGATCTTTTGCGGCTGGGACCGCGTCTGCCAGCCCCGTTCATAGCGATCCGGGCTGAACATGTTGAATACCGTGAGCCGCATGACGACCATGTTATAGGTGTCGTAGACCATGTACAGGAACACGATGAGCGTGTTTCTCCTCATATGCGCGTGCAGCGCATCGAAGAACCTCAGGATGTCGGAAAACCTGCGTAACCTGTCCAGTATGGGGCGGAGCGCCGGCCTGTTCTCCAGCAATTGCTGCTTCACGTCCTTGAGATAGGTGTTGTCGAATTCCCTTATCCTGGCGAACAGTGCATCGATCATCGCGTCGATTGCGGCGGCATCCACGTCCGGCGCTGCCAGATTGTGTCCCTTTTCGGAGCTGAACGACGGCGCTTTCTCGAAACTCTTTTTCGGCTCGAACGCGCCGTTCAGAAGCGGCCAGGCGTTGGGATAGAGCGCTGCGGCGGCATTGAGGAAATCATCGCCGCTCACCGATGTCGTCAAAGGGTCGCCATCGACCGGCGTGGTCCATCCCACCGAATGGATGCTGTCGAAGGCATCGGACATGTTTCCGGCGCGCATCCGAAGCTGGGCGCTTGCCTGGGTTCCGTCACTGGTCACCTGCCAGAACAGGCGCATCTTCCCGGCATCGCAATGAAACACCGGGTTGGTGGCCGGGTATTTGGAAACAGCGCCGCCTTCGCCATTGTCCGCGATTTTCGCCAGTGGTCGCCAGGCATAGTCCACGGGGTCCGCCGATGAGGCATAGATGGCGGAGGATTGGCCGTCATGCGCATGCTTGTGCGACCAGGATACAAGTAATTTTTCACCGAGGAACGATATGCTGCTGCCGTGATTTCCGGACGCCCAGAAATCACGATTATCATTGTCAATAAATACTAATTTCGTATTTTCCCTCATGATCATTTACCTGTAGTATATTTCCCCTAAATATTCGTATATATCAAATATTAAACCCGGTAAAGTTGATTTTATTTCGGTTTATACATGTATTTTTACATGATTTATTTAGAGAAAATGCAAAAGACCTGGTTGCGGCACTCGGATCGGCGTCTTGCCTGAGGGGCGCTCCGATCCGTCGAGGGGCCGGGCAGGGGACGCTTTGAGGACATTTTACGAGCGGTTGCCTCATCGTCCGCCCTTGCGCGCACAGGCTTAAAATGGTGAATTGATCGCGCCGCGTTTCCGGCGCAATCCATCACCTGCGAGGCTTATCCGTGACATCAGACAAGAATGCACTCTGGCGCGAATGGCCGATTGTGCTGATCTGGTGCGCGTTTGCCCTGTTCACCTTCGCGGGGGCTTCATTGAAGCCGGACTATCTCGGCACCACGGCGTCGTTCGCTGTGCTTGCCGTGATCTTCGCGGTCATGCTGATGGCGGTGTTTCGGGTGGTGCATCACGCCGAATGTCTGGCGGCGATCTTCGGGGAGCCGCTTGGCACGCTGATCCTGACGCTTTCGGTGATCGGCATCGAGGTGGCGCTGATCACCGCTGTGATGCTGACCGGGGACAACGTGCCGACGCTTGCGCGCGACACCATGTTTTCGGTGCTGATGATCGTGCTGAACGGCCTTGTGGGGCTGAGCCTCCTGATCGGCGGGCTGCGGCACGGCCTGCAGGTGTTCAACCTCTCCGGCGCCAATGCCTATCTGATCGTGCTTCTGCCGGTGGCGATCACCAGCCTGATCCTGCCGAGCTTCACCTCGTCGGCGCCGGGCGGCGGGCTGTCGACGCTTCAGACCGTGTTCCAGATCGTGATCTCCCTGGTGCTTTACGGCATCTTCCTGCTGTTTCAGACGGTGCAGAACCCCGTCAGCTTCCAGCAGCCGCGCCATGGCGACGAGGAGCCGGATGCGCATCACCACCATCTCCGCCCGAAAAGCGCGGGCTTTCATGCCGCGGGCCTGCTGCTGGCCCTGCTGCCGCTGGTGCTGATGTCGAAGAAGCTCGCGGTCTATGTCGATTTCGGCATTGCCCAGGTCGGCGCGCCGGTGGCGCTTGGCGGCTTCATCGTGGCGATCATGATCCTGACGCCGGAGGCGCTGGCGGCGCTGGAAGCCGCCCGAAAGAACCAGCTCCAGCGCGCCGTCAACATCTGTCTCGGCTCGGCGCTGGCGACGATCGGGCTGACGGTGCCGGCGGTGCTGATCGCCGCGCATTTCGTCGGCCTGCCGATCGAGCTTGGCCTGACGCCGGCCGGCGTCGTGGTGCTGACGCTGTCGCTCGCCATCAGCATCGTCACCTTCGTCGGCACCCGCACCAATTCGCTTCAGGGCGTTGTGCATCTGGCGGTTTTCTTCGCTTACGTTATCTTGATCTTCGACGGCGATTTCTAGACCCAGCGGGGAAGGCCGGGAGAGGGCATGCGAAACGACATCATATTCGGCGCGGTCCTGCCCTATGTGGCATTTCTGATCGCCCGCCACTTCGGCCTGTCGACCGTCCACGCGCTGGCGATCGGCTCGATCTTTCCGATCGCGGTGATTCTGATCACCTATGTCAGAAACCGCAGGCTCGCCCCGGTCAGCGTGATCACGCTTGCGGCGACGCTCGCCTCGCTCGTCGGCAGCCTCTATTTCAACAGCGCCTATCTGGCGCTTCTGAAGAATTCGCTGATCACCGGCTTCATCGGCCTGGTATTCGCCGGCTCGCTCCTGATGCCGCGGCCGCTGGTGTTCTACTTCGCCACCGAAAAGGGCGGGGAGGAGCGCGAGGATGGCAACCGGCTCTGGGCGGTTTCGCCGCCCTACCGGGCGCTGATGCGCCGGATGACGATCGCCTGGGCGGTCGTGCTGATCTGCGAGGCGACGGCGCGCGCGTTGCTCATCCCGCTGCTGCCGGTCGATATATTCCTGGTGGTCTCGGAGGCGATGTGGATCGTGGTCTTCGCGCTGATGATCTCGTGGAGCCTGCGCTATGGCCACCGCAAGGGCGCGGAGATTGCCGCGGCCGCCGGGGAGGGCGGCGGTTGAGGGGATGGCGTAGCGGCCGCTCCGCTACCCTCTGGTGCGTCATGCTCGTACTCGACGCGAGCATCCAGACCACACGGAAAAAGCCGCCTGGACCCTCGGGTCAAGCCCGAGGGTGACCCCGGAGAGGGGATGGCGCCCGCGAAACGGAAGCGGACGCCGAGGGGCCGCTAGGGCCCGATAGTGCTCAGGCGCGCTCTTCCAGCAGCGCCTCGCCCTTCTTCTCGCGCACCAGATTGATGAAGCGGCGGAAGAGGTAGTGGCTGTCCTGGGGGCCGGGGGAGGCTTCCGGGTGGTGCTGGACGGAGAATACCGGCTTGCCGGCAAGCGCAATGCCGCAATTGGAGCCGTCGAACAGCGACACATGGGTTTCCGCGACGCCCTCCGGCAGCGAGGCCGAATCGACCGCGAAACCGTGGTTCATCGATACGATCTCGACCTTGCCGGTGGTGTAGTCCTTCACCGGATGGTTGGCGCCGTGATGGCCCTGATGCATCTTTGTGGTCTTACCGCCGAGCGCGATCGCGAGGATCTGGTGGCCGAGGCAGATGCCGAAAATCGGCAGGCCGCTGTCGATCAGCGCGCGAATCACCGGAACCGCGTATTCTCCGGTCGCGGCCGGGTCGCCCGGGCCGTTCGACAGGAACACGCCATCGGGCGAAAGCGCCAGAATCTGTTCCGCCGAGGTCTTGGCCGGCACGACCGTGACCTTGCAGTCGAGACCGGCGAACAGCCGCAGGATGTTGCGCTTCACGCCGTAGTCGACGCAGACGATGTGATAGCGGGCCTCGTCCTCGGCGAGCGTGTCATAGCCTTCGTTCCAGACCCACGGCTTCTCGTCCCATTTCGACGACTGGCCGGAGGTGGCTTCGATGGCGAGATCGAGACCTTCCAGCCCGCCCCAGGCCTTTGCCTTGGCCTTCAGCGCGTCGAGATCGAATTTGCCGGACGGCTCGTGGGCGATCACGGCATTGGGCGCGCCATGCTCGCGGATCCAGGCGGTCAGCGCGCGGGTGTCGATGCCGGAAAGGCCGATGATGCCGCGCTTCTTCAGCCAGGCATCAAGGTCTTCGCTCGAGCGGTAGTTGGAGGGCGCGGTGATATCGGCCCTGAAGATCGCGCCGACGGCGCCGCGGCGGGCGGCGGGCACCAGATCCTCGATATCCTCGCCATTGGCGCCGATATTGCCGATATGCGGAAAGGTGAAGGTGACGATCTGGCCGAGATAGGAGGGGTCGGTCAGGATTTCCTGATAGCCGGTCAGCGCGGTGTTGAAGCAGACCTCCGCCTCGACGCTGCCTGTGGCGCCGACGCCCTTGCCGTAGATTACCGTGCCGTCGGCCAGAACCAGCGCGGCCGTCGGCGTTTCCTGTGTCCATGGGGCAGTCATGATCATTCCTTGCTAGTCGCCGGCCCGGGGCCGATTGAACGGGCCCTGTCCCGATCCTATATATGAGCCCGAGCCAAAGGGTTCGCGGGCAAGCTGCGTTCGGGTAGGCCACTTTTTGATGCGGTTGCGGGAAAATAGAGAAACCGCGCTTGCGGGTCAATTGCTCTTAAGGCAGACTTGTGGCATCTGCTCAAAATAAATGACGCGCCCGAAGATTTGATTTGATCGCAGCCCCGGTATTCGGTAAACGCCGCCGCCATTCGGCATGTGTCGATGCGGTACCTTGAAGATGGCGTTGCCAGGAGTGAATGAATGTTGCGCGATAAACTCGCACTTGCACAAAAAGACGCTTCGAAAGAGGAAGATCCGGTACGCTTCTGCACATTGAGACTGGTTCACGCGGCCATCAAGGACCGCGACCTGGCTCATCGTGCCAACGGCAAGGACCCTGTCAGCGATGACGATATCGCCGGGATTCTGTTCCAGATGCTGAAGCAGCGCAAGGAATCCTCCCGCCTTTACGAAGAGAAGGGCCGGCCCGACCTCGCTGCACAGGAACGTCAGGAAATGGCGGTGATTCGCGAATTCCTGCCCGCCCAGTTGCCCGAGGACAAGATCCGCGAGGTCTGCGCCTCCGTGGTCGAGGAGACCGGCGCGCAGGGCCTGCGCGACATGGGCAGGTGCATTGAAACGCTGAAGGACCGCTATTCCGGCCAGATGGACTTCTCCAAGGCCTCCGGCGTGGTCAAGGACATGCTGAAATAGCATTCTGTTGCCGGACCGCTGTGGATATCAGCAGTGGATATGTGGGATAACCCGCCCCGCGCCCGCTAAACCGTTGCGGGGCCTGTAGGCTGTCAGGCCTGCCGGCACACCCGAGGACCTCATGCGTTTTCCGCCATCCTTTCTCGATGAAATCCGCGACCGCGTGCCGATCTCGGCGCTGATCGGCCAGCGGGTCACGTGGGATCGCAAGAAGACCAATGTCGGGCGCGGCGACTACTGGGCCTGCTGCCCGTTTCACGGCGAGAAATCCCCGAGCTTTCACTGCGAGGACCGCAAGGGCCGCTACCACTGCTTCGGCTGCGGGGTTTCCGGTGATCATTTCCGTTTCCTCACCGATCTCGATGGCATGAGCTTTCCCGAAGCCGTGCAGCGCGTCGCCGATATGGCCGGCGTTGCGATGCCGGAGCGCGACCCGCAGGCCGAACGACGCGAGGAAAAGCGCCGCACGCTGGTCGACGTCATGGAGCTTGCCGCAAGCTTCTTTCAGGATCAGCTTCAGACCGGGGCAGGGGCAAAGGCGCGGGCTTACCTGCGCGAACGCGGCCTTTCGGCCCGCACGATCGACACGTTCCGCCTTGGCTACGCTCCGGAAAGCCGCAATGCGCTGAAGGAATTTCTGGCCTCAAAGGGCGTCGAGAAGCAGGAGATCGAGGCCTGCGGGCTGGTGGTCCACGGGCCGGATATCGCCGTTTCCTACGACCGGTTCCGCGACCGGATCATGTTTCCGATCCTGTCCTCGCGCGAGCAGGTGATCGCCTTTGGCGGCCGGGCGATGCGGCCCGACGCGCCGGCGAAATATCTCAATTCCAACGAGACCGAGCTGTTTCACAAGGGCAATGTCCTGTTCAACTTCGCCCGCGCCCGTCGCGCGCTTTCCGGCGCGGAGGGCGCGAAGACGATTATCGCCGTCGAAGGCTATATGGACGTGATCGCGCTCCATCAGGCCGGTATCGAAAACGCCGTCGCGCCCCTCGGCACGGCGCTGACCGAAAACCAGCTGCAACTGATCTGGCGGATGACCAGCGAGCCGGTGCTGTGTTTCGACGGCGACGGCGCCGGCATCCGCGCCGCTGAACGCGCCGCCGGCCTGGCGCTGCCGATGCTGAAGCCCGGCCATTCGCTGAAATTCGCGCTGCTTCCCGGCGGCAAGGACCCCGACGATCTGGTGCGCGAGGGCGGACGGCAGGCGTTTGACGCCGTGATCGCCCAGGCCCGTCCGCTGGCCGACACCGTGTTCGAGCGCGAGGCAGGCAGCCCGGAGGCCGGCGAGACGCCGGAGCGGCGCGCGGCGATCGAGGCGCGCGTCAACGCGCTGGTGGCGACGATTGCGGACGAAAGCGTGCGCCGGCACTACCAGCAGGATTTCCGCAACCGGCTTTACCAGCGGTTTCGGGGCCCGTCGCGCGGCGGCGGGAATTTCGCCGGCGGCAGGGGCAGTTTTTCCGGGTCCGCCAAGGGGGGCGGGCGGTTCAACGCGCCGCGCGGCAACGGCCTTCTCTCGGCGTCCGAACGCCTGTCGCGCTCGCCGCTTGCGAGCCTGCGCCCGGTTACAGCCAATCTCACCTTTCGCGAATGCCAGCTCGTGTTCTGCCTGATCTCGCATCCCGAACTGGTGCGCGAGGATTTCGACAGCGTGTCGACGCTTTCCTTCGAGGCAGCGGAGATGCGCGCGTTCTGGCCGGCCTTTCTGGCCGAAGCCTCGCGCCCCGACATGGGCCGGGAAAAGCTGCGGCAGCGGCTGGAGGAGGCGGGTTTTGCCGGCCTCGTCGATCAGATTGCCGCGCATGTCGGGCGCAATGTCCACTGGATCGCCGGGCCCGACGCCGCGCTTGAGGATGTCCGCGAGGTCTATCATCAGGCGCTGGCGCTGCATAACCGCGCCCGCTCGCTGGCCCGCCACAAGAGCGAGCTGGAACGCGAGATCGCGGAGGCGACGGAGGAGGGCAATGCGGATCTGCTGGCCGAACTGATGCCGGCGCTGGTTTCGGTTCAAAACGAAATCGCCCGCATCGACAACCAGGAGGCCGAGATCGACGGTTTCGGCCTGATGTCGGGACGCGGCGGAAAGTCCGGAGCGGGCGGATAAGTGGTCTTCAAACGGCAATGCCGGGATGCGTCCGAACCGATTCCTTTCAGCCGCCACTTGTATTTGCGGCGAAGCATTCTAAATTAACGTTTCTAGGGCCGACAGAGAAGCTGCATCGGTTCCTGTCATTGTCAGAAGCGTTTCACCGGCGGATTTTCGATATGAAATCGCGCAAATACACAATTGACGCTTGACGGATGGCGAAAATCTGGGAATCACCAGTTCGGATGGCAGTGAGCAGCACATTTTCATGATCTGGACAGCATTCACCGGGGGTAGCGAAAACCGCCGCGTTGAAGTCTGTCCTGTTCATGTGTGGTTTTTTAAATCCGGCAGACCTCGCAAAAGAGGTCCTTAATCATTTGCCGGTATGCCGCTTGGCAACAGCGACAAAGCGTCAGGGAAACAATATTTATGGCTACGAAAGTCAAGGAAAACGAAGAAGCCGAAACCGAACGCGAAGGCGGTACCGACGGCCCTCTCCTGGACCTTTCCGATGACGCCGTCAAGAAGATGATCAAGGCCGCCAAGAAGCGCGGCTATGTCACCATGGATGAGCTGAATTCCGTTCTCCCGTCCTCGGAAGTGACTTCCGAGCAGATCGAGGACGTGATGTCCATGCTCTCCGAAATGGGCATCAACGTCGTCGAGGACGAGGACGAAGTCGACAACGACAACAATGCCGATGACAGCGCCGACGACAGTGACAGCGACAATGAAAGCGACAGCACCGAGGTCGCGACCACGACCGGTTCGGCGGTAGCGCAGACCAAGAAGAAAGAGCCCACCGACCGCACCGACGATCCTGTGCGCATGTATCTGCGCGAGATGGGCTCGGTCGAGCTGCTGTCGCGCGAGGGCGAAATCGCGATCGCCAAGCGCATCGAATCCGGCCGCGAGACGATGATCGCCGGTCTTTGCGAAAGCCCGCTGACCTTCCAGGCGTTGATCATCTGGCGCGACGAGCTGAACGAAGGCACGACGCTTCTGCGCGAGATCATCGATCTTGAAACCACCTATTCCGGTCCCGAGGCCAAGGCTGCCCCGCAGTTCCAGAGCCCGGAAAAGATCGAGGCCGACCGCAAGAAGGCCGAGGAAAAGGAACAGGCCCGCAAGAAGCGCTCCGACGACGTCACCGATGTCGGCGGCGAAGGAATCCAGCCGGAGGAAGACGACGAGGAGGATGATGAATCCAACCTGTCGCTTGCCGCCATGGAGGCCGAGCTGCGTCCGCAGGTGATGGACACGCTCGACCTGATCGCCGAGACCTATGTGAAGCTCAGAAAGCTGCAGGACCAGCAGGTGGAAGCGCGTCTTGCCGCCACCGGCACGCTGACCAATGCCCAGGAGCGCCGCTACAAGGAACTCAAGGAAGGGCTGATCGGCGCGGTCAAGTCGCTGTCGCTCAACCAGAACCGCATCGACCTTCTGGTCGAGCAGCTCTACGACATCAACAAGCGGCTCGTGGAAAACGAGGGCAAGCTGTTGCGCATGGCGACCCATCGCGGCGTCAAGCGCGATGACTTCCTCGAGCATTACCATGGCGCCGAGCTTGATCCGAACTGGATGAAGTCGATCGGCAATCTTTCCGGCAAGGGCTGGAAGGAATTCGCCAGCCAGGACGGTGCCGACATCAAGGCGCTCCGGACCGAAATCCAGAGCCTTGCGACCGAAACCGGCATCTCGATCGCCGAGTTCCGCCGCATCGTCCACATGGTCAAGAAGGGTGAGCGCGAGGCCCGCATCGCCAAGAAGGAGATGGTGGAAGCCAATCTGCGTCTGGTGATCTCGATCGCGAAAAAATACACCAATCGTGGCCTGCAGTTCCTCGACCTCATTCAGGAAGGCAATATCGGCCTGATGAAGGCGGTCGACAAGTTCGAGTATCGCCGCGGTTACAAGTTCTCGACCTATGCGACATGGTGGATCCGGCAGGCGATCACCCGCTCGATCGCCGACCAGGCCCGCACGATCCGTATTCCGGTGCACATGATCGAGACGATCAACAAGATCGTCCGCACATCGCGCCAGATGCTGCACGAGATCGGCCGCGAGCCGACGCCCGAGGAGCTTTCCGAAAAGCTCAACATGCCGCTCGAAAAGGTCCGCAAGGTGCTGAAGATCGCCAAGGAGCCGATCTCGCTCGAAACCCCCGTGGGCGACGAGGAAGATTCGCATCTCGGCGACTTCATCGAGGACAAGAACGCGCTGCTGCCGATCGATGCGGCGATCCAGGCGAACCTGCGCGAGACCACGACCCGTGTTCTCGCCTCGCTCACCCCGCGCGAGGAACGCGTGCTGCGCATGCGCTTCGGCATCGGCATGAACACCGACCACACGCTGGAAGAAGTCGGTCAGCAGTTCTCGGTCACCCGCGAACGTATCCGCCAGATCGAGGCCAAGGCGCTGCGCAAGCTGAAGCACCCGAGCCGCTCGCGCAAGCTCAGAAGCTTCCTCGATAGCTGAGATGGCGAAAGCCGATCTGAAATAACGAAAAACCCGGCTGAGAGGCCGGGTTCAGTTTGTTGAGAAACCTGTCCTCAAATTCGGCGTCATCCTCGTGCTTGACACGAGGATCCAGGCAGCGCGGTAAGGCTTCGCAATAGCTCTTATCAAATTCAATGGCTTAGGTCGCCTGGATGCTCGGATCAAGTCCGAGCATGACCCCTGTGAGGAAGGTCAGGAAGGTGTCAAACTGCAAATTCAGGAGTTTGTCAGCAGCCTGAACCCGGGTGAGAGGCCGGGTTTTTGCCTTCTGAAAAAGCAAAACCTCATGCGCCGCCGTCTCGTTCGGGCCTGTCCCGAGCATCCAAGCACGTTTCAGCGTGACAGGCGTATCGGGGAGGGGAATCTATTTGAATACAAATCATTGGAAGGCGCGAACGCCGCTCGTGAGGAGCGGTGATTAGATCCTCGGGTCAAGCCCGAGGATGACGCCCGAAGAAAGGATAGGCTTGCACGCCAACTGAATCCTGCGTGGAGGATGGGCTTCCTGCCTATGGAATGACCACGAACTGCTAGTTCCAGGTGAGGCGTCCGAACCTTGTTCGCCCCTCAGGGGTCCGATGGGCAAAGCCGGGGAATACCCCGCCTAACGTAAGGGGTGTTGGCTGCCAGACCACCAGCAAACCGGCGCCCTGCCGCGCGCCGGTTCGAGGCGTTGTGGCGCAGGGAACAGAAACCTATTCCGTGACCTGCAGGTTGACGGCCTTGGGGCCCTTGCCGCGGCGGTCCGGCTCGGTGTCGTAGCTGACCTTCTGATTTTCGGTCAGTCCCGTCAGCCCGGACGACTGAACGGCGGAGATATGGACGAAGATGTCCGCGCCGCCATTGTCCGGCTTGATGAAACCGTACCCCTTGTCGGTGTTGAAAAACTTTACGATGCCAGTTTCGGCCATGCTTCAAGGTCCTTTTCTCGCCCATCCGCTTGCTGATGGAGGGGCAGATATTTCGATGCTCGTTTTGCCCTGAGGGGCAGCGCAGGCGTTTCTCGAATTTGGAGGAAAGGTGCCTTTTATTACCGCGGGTTCCGATTTGCCTGGACAACGAAAGCAGGCCAAATCAAGGTCCGCCCGAAAAATTAGCGTTTCCGGCGCGCATCAGATTATATGGTCTTCCCGTGCTCGCAAAATGCCCGAACATGAACAGAATGCGGTGTTTGCGGGTTTTTGGCAAGCGAAACTTTGGAATCGGACCTTCAGGCTGCTTTCGCGGCCGGGTATTTGTGTATTATCCGGATCTAATCAGATGATTAGACGGAACTATTTTGGGTTATACTGTGTCAAAGCGTTCGCCCTGTGCTACCCTTGGATGAGGGGAGGTCTACAAAGCCTGTGGCCTAACCGGGCCGGGCCTAGCTTTTGCCGACGAAGCTGGTGTAGGAGCGAATAACCGGCCAAGCATGACGAGCGCGCGGGCGGTGCGCAAATACTTGACTGGCAAAGTTCGGGGGTCCGCCATGCGTCGTGACATGTTCATACGCTTTCTTGCGTCTGTTGTCGTGGTCTGCTCTTTCCCGTCTGTCGGCGCGCGCGCGTTCGAATATCGCCAGATCGAGGGTTGGGCGGTCAGCTGCAACAACGCCTATACCTGCAACATCTCGCTGACGTCGGCCGCCGGCGCAAGCGGCGGTGCCACGCTTGCCGCCATCCAGTGGCAGCGCTCGGTCGCGCCATCGGCCCCGCTCACCCTCAGCATTCCCTATCCGCCCGGGTTCCTGCCGCGGGGCGATGCCTCCGGCGCGATCACCATCGCGGTCGATGGCGTCACGGGATTTTCCGCCGAGATAGCGAGCCTCGTGCGGGAGGATGCGCTTGGCATGTTCGGCGTCAACGAACCCGAGGTGCTGGTGGCGCTGTTCCGCAAGATGGCCGATGGCACCAGGGCGACGATCCGCTATGAGGGCGGGATCGGATCGTTTTCCTCGGAGATCGTGCTGACCGGGCTTTCCGATGCCGCCCGTTTCATCGATGATTGGCAGGGCCGCGGCGGCCGCACCGATGCGTTGATCGATGTCGGGGAAAAGACGCCGCCCGAAAGCGTCGATGTCTGGACGATCGACAGCTATGATGAGCTCCCACCCTCGGTCCTGCGCAATCTGAGCGATCCCGAAAGCGCGTGCTATACCGATCAGTCCCATATCGATCAGGCGGATGCCTTCGCCTTCAGCACCGGCAAGAGCACCATCATGCTTCTGCCCTGCGGGCCCTCCGGCGCCTATAACCAGCCCTACCAGCTCTATGTCGGCAAGGATGACGAGTTCCATCGCGCGGAATTTCCCAATGTCAGCGATGCCGGGATCACCGTTCTCGATACCGTCTACAACGTCAATTTCGATCTCAAGGAAAAGCTGTTGTCCTCGGTCTATCTCGGCCGCGGGCTCGGCGATTGCGGGCTGGCGCATTACTGGACGATCAACGAGGCCGCCGCCGGCAACCCGCTGGCGCTCACGCTGGAGCGCTCCAAGACGGCGTGTGACGGCGTCGATATCGGCCCGGAAAACTGGCCGGAAATCTGGCGCCCGCAGATGACGGCGGACGAGAGGGAGGAGCGCTGACGCTCACTCCGCCCGGTAGACCCGCAACAGCGCGCCGTCGGGCTCGTCCGTCACCAGCAGGATCGCGCCGTCGGGCGCGACCTTTACGTCGCGCAGCCGGCCGAACTCGCCGGCAAACAGCCGGTTTTCGGTCGCGGGCATGCCGCTCTCGTCAAGGCCGATATGGGCCAGCAACTGGTCCTTCAGCGCGGTGACCAGGAAATCGCCGTCCCATTCCGGAAACATATCGCCACGGTAGACCGCGATCGCGCCCGGCGCGATCGAGGGGTCCCAATAATATAGCGGCTGTTCAAGCCCCGGCGCCTTCGTGCCCTGTCCGATCTTCGCGCCCGAATAATGCACGCCATAGGAGATTTCCGGCCAGCCATAG
>NZ_DEPM01000018.1:22683-41396 GCF_002358775.1 Martelella sp. UBA3392 | reverse complement strand
GAGCCAGAGGGTGCTGGCGAAATCATCGCTGTTGACGCCAAGCGTGGTGCCGCTGGTGCCCGTGACCATGAGAAGGATCATGCCGACCGAGACGATGGCGATCAAAATCCAGAAAAGGCGCAAGGCATAAACTCCCGGTCCGAGACGACAAGATATTGTCCCGATATCGGGTTTCAGGCGGCGATAACAAGGGTCGCGAGGAAAACGATCTCGCTGATCTGCGCGGCAGCGCCCAGCGTGTCTCCGGTATGGCCGGCGATCCTCTTTCTGACGAAGGCGGAAAACAGCAGTGAGGCAATGCCGGCAAAGGCAAGGGCTGCCACCACCTGGACGAATGCATTCGCCGCGATGCCGAGCGCAACGCACAAAAACAGGGCAATCGCCTCTGCGGACGCCGTGGTCCGGACGCCGGGCCGTCCGAGCGTCGCGGCTGCGCCATCCGTGCGCGCTGCGGGCAATATTGTCCACTGCAGCACAAGGCTTCCGCGACCGGCAATGGCCGCCGCAATGAACAGCAACGCCGCCGCGGTCGCGCCGTAATGCGGAACGAGTGCGGCAAGCGCCGCCGCCCGCAACAGCAGCGACAGAACGATCGCGGTGACGCCGAAAACGCCGCAATGGCTGTCCTTCATGATCGCCAGTGCCGTCTCGCGGTCGCGCCCGCCGAAAAGCCCGTCGGCGGCATCGGCGAGACCGTCTTCGTGGAGCCCGCCGCAGATCATGATCGAGATCAGCACGGCGATAAGCGCGGCAAGCAGCGGCGAAGCGCCGAGCCAGACGAACCCGGCCAGTGCGATGGCGGGCAGGATGGTTGCAATCGCGCCGGCAAGCGGGTACGCCCAGGCAGCGCGGGCGCCCGCCGGCATCTCGGCCATCAGCAGGTCAGGCATTCTGAGACGTGTCAGGAAGCTAAGGGCGCTCGTCAAGTCGGTAATGAAGAATGGCATCTTCATCGGTTTGTGCTCGTTTCCAGGTCTTCGGCCTTGCTAGCCGGCCGTTTGAAAAATATGAGCTTTGGCAACGCTGTCAGCATAGCACGGGACAAGACAAATGAGCGATGGACACCCATTCGAGGATTTTCGCACTTTGCTGGACGCCTTCCCCAAGGCCGACGCACAGATACTCTCTCAGACGAGAAAACGCAACTCTGTACTTACCAAACCTCCGGGTTCGCTTGGCAGGTTGGAAGAGATCGCTATGTGGCTTGCCGCCTGGAGCGGCCGCACGCCGGCGGTCAATCGGCCCATGGTTGCGGTGTTCGCCGGTAACCACGGCGTTGCCGCCCGGGGCGTTTCGGCCTACCCGCAAGCCGTCACAAAGCAGATGGTCGACAACTTCGCCAAGGGCGGTGCGGCGATCAACCAGATCTGCGCCAGCGTTGATCTCAGCCTGAAAATCTTCGATCTCGCGCTCGATCATCCCACCGGCGACATCTCGGTCGAGCCGGCGCTTTCGGAGCGGGATTGCGCCGCCACCATGGCCTACGGCATGGAGGCGGTCGCCGGCGGCGTCGATCTTCTCTGCCTCGGCGAGATGGGGATCGGCAACACCACCGTGGCCGCCGCGCTCAGCTACGGGCTTTATGGCGGCAGTGCCGCCGACTGGGTCGGTCCGGGCACGGGTGTGGAAGGGGAAGCTTACGAACGCAAGGTCGCGCTGGTCGAGCAGGCCGTGACGCTTCACAAGGATCACCTGTCCGATCCGCTGGAAGCCTTGCGCCGCCTTGGCGGGCGGGAACTGGCGGCAATCGCCGGCGCGATCATCGCCGCGCGCATGCAGAAGGTGCCGGTGCTGATCGACGGCTATGTCGCGACCGCCGCCGCCGCCGTGCTGAAAGCCGCCAATCCCTCGGCGCTCGACCATTGCATGATCGCCCATGTTTCCGCCGAGCCGGGTCACCTGAAGCTCGTGCAGAAACTCGGCAAGACGCCGCTCTTGGCGCTTGGCATGCGGCTGGGCGAGGGCACGGGCGCGGCCCTTGCGGCGAGCCTGGTGAAGGCCGCCGCCGCCTGTCATACAGGCATGGCCACATTCGAGGAAGCCGGTGTGTCCGACCGGGAAGCGTGAGTCACAAACGTGTCGCAGGACTGTCACGGGCCTGTGGCAGTTTGCGCCCTAAACCGGGCGACACCGCAGGCCTTTCAGGCTAGGTAAGTGATTTGTCTGGTTTCGAAAACGGCGAAGGATAATGCATGGCCCCGATCGAGAAGAAGAAGGGATTCCGCCATCTGCTCGCGGCTGGCGGCTATTCGTTCCAGGGCTTCATGCGGTTGCTGAAAGAAGAGGCCTTCCGCCACGAACTGATCGGCTTCGTGGTCGGCCTCGTGTTGTTCTTCCTTGTCGGCGCCAGCGCCGTTCAGTTCATGATCTTCGTGATCCTGATGCTGTGCCTGTTCGGGGTAGAAGCACTCAATACCGCCGTCGAGGAGATCATCGACCGGGTGTCGCCGGAGCTTTCTGTGGAAGGCCGGCACGCCAAGGACCTCGGCTCGTTCGCGACCTTCTGCCTGATCAGCAGCAATTTTATCTACGCCGTTTACGTGGTGTTTTTCTAAGGCGCTTGGCGCTCATGCCGGTAGACGAGGTTCGCCGGGTGCGGGGCAGGGGCGTCCGGATCGAGCCGAGCGCCGAGCCGTTCGGCAAGGCGGATCGAGTGGGCGTTGTCCGGATCGACATAGCTGACGCATTCGCTCACGCCGAGCGTTGCAAAACCCCAGTCGCGCAGTGCTGACGCCGCCTCGAGCGCATATCCCTTGCCCTCCGCGGCGTCATAGACGAACCAGCCGAGTTCCAGTTCGGGAAAGAGCGGCCCCTTGCAGAGCGCCACCTGTCCCATCGTTTCGCCCGTCTGGCGGTCTTCGAACATCAGCGCGCCATGGCCGAAGAGCGACCATTGGGCGACATCGTTGCAGAAGAACGACCACGCCGTTTCCTCGGTATGCGGTCCGCCCATGTAGCGGGCGCGATCGGAGGCGAGAAAGGCGAAATAGGCGGGCCAGTCGGCAAAGACGAGCGGGCGCAGAAGCAGCCGTTCGGTTTCGATCACCGGGATCGCGGCGATGTCATGCGGCATTGGCGGCCTCGTGCCGGCGCGCGCCGTCATCGGCCTGCAGCGCCTCGATGATCTCGGCTTCGAGCGCGTCTTCGAACGCCAGGGCGGCCGCCGCGTCTTCTTCAGGCTGAAGCGGCGCGTCATTGGCAACCTTGCGGCCCCGGCGTTTCAGCGCCGCGGCAAGGCGGTCGCGGCCGCTGCGGGTTTCGGACGTCCGGGCCGGGGTCTCGATCGTGATGCTGTCGGGCGCAAACGGCATCGCCCGTTCGGTGGAGAGGGCCACGGTGAGGCCGGTGTCCTGGTGATGGAGTGCTGCTGCCGGCAGGTCGATCACCCGGCCCGCGGGGAACAGGATCGTGGCGAGCGTGCCCTCGCCGGGGGCGGATTGCAGGATCAACTCGCCCTGATGGGCTTCGGCAAGCTGCTTGACGATCGCAAGGCCGAGGCCGAAGCCCTCGACGTCGCGGGCTTCCGCGCCGCGCGAGAAGGCGGTGGTGGCAAGCGCCAGCGCATCCTCGTCCATGCCGCAGCCGAAGTCGCGAACGCTGAGATACTGGCCGCCCTCCGCGGTCGTGCCGGCCAGGATCAGCACCTCGGAATGTTCATCGGAAAACTTGACCGCATTCGAGATCAGGTTGAGCAGCATCTGCTTCACCGCTCGGCCATCGGCCGTGATCGGCGAAAGCGCGCCAGCGACATCGCATTTGAGGGCGATCGCCTTGGCCGCGGCCGCGCCGCCGATCATCGCCATCGAGGCATCGATGACGTCGACGAGATAGACCGGCTGCTCGTTCAGCCGATAGCCGCCGGCCTCCAGCCGCGACAGGTCCAGCACGCTGTCGATCATGTCGAGCAGGTGCCGTCCGGACTGATGGATGTCGGCGGCATATTCGCGGTAGTGGGCGTTGGGCAGCGGTCCCATCATCTCGGTCTTCATGATTTCCGAAAAGCCGATGATCGCGTTGAGCGGCGTGCGCAGGTCGTGCGACATCGCGGCGAGGAAGGTCGATTTGGCCTGGTTGGCCGCCTCGGCGGCCTCGGCCGCGGCTTCCGCCTTGGCGAGGCTTTCGGTCAGTTGTCCGGCAAGCAGGTCCTTTTCGCTTTCCCTGGTTTTCAGCGCCTTGTCGCTCGCGGCGATATGATGGTTGAAATAGGCGATGAACAGCATGACGATCGCGAGTACGGCCGCCAGGCCGATATCGAAGGGTTCGCGGCTCTGATAGGCGACGAGGCCGAAGGCGATGACCGCCGGCAGGAAGACATGCCAGGCCGAGCGCGGCAGCGCGACCGCGCCAAGCGCCATCATCGACAGCGCGACAATCACCATGGACGCCTTGAAGAAGGGCAGGGCAGCGCCGCCGCAGGCGCTGCATTCCAGAACGGAGAGAAGCGCCCAGGCGCCGCCGGCAAGCCAATAGGCGCCGATCACGCGGGCGTTCCATTTGCGCACCGATGCGGTATCCTCGCCCGCGCGCGCGGCCTGACGGATGGTCAGGAATGCCACCCCGTGCAGGATCAGCGCCGCCAGAGCCCAGACCGCGAAGATCAGGTCGCGCCCGAGATAGAGGAAGCCGAAGCCGGCAAGCGCCAGCATGATCGCGATCGCTGGCGCGCTCTTTTCGAGACTTTGAAGCGCGGCATGGAATTCGCCGGCGGAATCGGCTTCGTTGCGGGGGCTGGCAATCAGTTCGGCACGGTTCGTCATCGCATCCATCCTCGATTGAGGGGGAGGATACGAACGAATTGTTAAGAAATCCGTAAAGGATTTGTTAGGGCTGTTTTTTAAGACGGCGGTAACACATCTATGCCGGGAGCCGGCAATAAGGGAGCTTTCGCTGACAGATCAGATTGAACTTGCAGAACGGATCGCGGCCTGCCGCATCTGCCGCGATCGTCCGCAGATGGCCGAGCCGCTGCCGCATGAACCGCGCCCCGTCGCGATCCTGTCGCCGACCGCGCGGGTGCTGATCGCCGGTCAGGCCCCGGGGCTCAGGGTGCACGAGACCGGCATTCCGTTCAACGACCGCTCCGGCGACCGGTTGCGCGACTGGATGGGCGTCGATCGCGCGGCGTTTTACGACACGGCGCGTTTCGCCATCATGCCGATGGGTTTCTGTTTTCCGGGCTATGACGCGCGCGGCAGCGACCTGCCGCCGCGCCGGGAATGCGCGCCGCAATGGCGCGAGCGGGCGATGGCGGCGATGCCGCAGATCGAACTCGTGCTCGCCATCGGCATGTATGCCCAGAAATGGCATATGGGCGAGGCGAGCCGGAAGACGCTTACGGAAACCGTGCGCAATTGGCGCGCCAGCTATTTCGCCAATACCAGCCCCCGCATTCTGCCGCTGCCGCATCCAAGCTGGCGCAATACCGCATGGCTGAAGCGCAACCCGTGGTTCGAGGCCGAAGTGCTGCCGGAACTAAGGGCGGCGGTGCGGCTTTTCGCGGGGTGATGGCACGGCCCGGCGTCGCGCGGAATGGCCCTTTCAAATCGAAAAATTGATGCTATAAGAGCAAAAATATTTTACGGAGAGCGGAAATGGATCGCCTGGATAGGAAAATTTTGCGCCTCATACAGGAGGACTCGACGCTGGCGGTTGCCGATATCGGCAAGAAGGTCGGCCTTTCGACGACGCCCTGCTGGCGGCGTATCCAGAAGATGGAAGAGGAGGGCGTGATCAAGCGGCGGGTCGCGCTGCTGGACCCGGAAAAGGTCAACGCCAATGTCACCGTCTTCGTCGCGATCCGCACTAACACCCATTCGGTAGAATGGCTGAAGCGGTTTTCCGAGGTGATCGCGGATTTCCCGGAAGTGCTGGAGTTTTATCGCATGAGCGGCGAGGTCGATTATCTGCTGCGCGTGGTGGTGCCCGATATCGCGGCCTATGACGCCTTCTACAAGCGGCTGATCGCCAAGATCGAGATCCGCGACGTCTCGTCCTCCTTTGCCATGGAGCAGATCAAGTTCTCGACCCAATTGCCGCTCGACTACATGAAGATCGAGCCCGCCCGCAACGGCGAATGATAGATCGTCCCGAGGTTGTGCGAATTAAGGGTATGTAAACCATAAGCTGACGAATTTTTAACGCTTCATGCGCTATGGCTTTGATAAGTCATCACGTACGGAGCCTTCCATGAAAAAACTGTCTGCGTCACTTCTCGCCGTTTACGGCGCATCATGCTTTCCGGCATTTGCCGCCGATCTGGCGCTGCGCCCGCCAATTCAGCCGGTGGCCTATCAGGAAGTCTATGTCGAGGAAGAGCCGCTTTGGAATGGTCCCTATGCGGGCCTCGGCGGCGGCTATGGCTGGACCGGCGGTCGCGGTACGATCAGCGGCGGAGGCGCCGACCGCCTGGACTATAACGGCGCGATTGCCAATCTGTTTGCCGGCTACAACAAGCAGCTTGGCAACAATATCGTCGTGGGCATTGAGGGCGACGCCGATTACAGCTGGGGCAAGCAGAAATTCGCGACCGGGCTGGGGTTTGACATTGAGGGCGGCTCCGACTGGAGCGGTACCCTGCGCGGCCGGTTGGGGTATTCCTTCGGCAATGCGTTGGTGTATGTCACCGGCGGCGCTGCGGTCGCCAATGCCTATATTCGCGCACTGGACGTCAGCGTCAGCGATACGATTTACGGCTATACCGTCGGCGCGGGCCTCGACTACGCCGTCACCGACAGCATCTTCACGCGGCTGGAATATCGTTATACCGGCTACCCGGATCAGAAGGTCGTCGACGATCTGGCCTCCGCTGCCGGCGGCACGGCCAAGTTCAAGATGCATACCCACGCGGTGATGGCCGGTCTTGGCGTGAAATTCTGATCCCGTCTTGTTTCGGCACATGGCAGCAACCGGCCTTGCGGCTTTACGCAGGGCCGTTTTTTCTTTATTGACCTGCCTCGTTTAAGACGCCGTGCGATACGGCAGTTTGTCCACCCGCATTCGTTGGCGGGACTGGTTTCAAGGAGCATGATATGTCTGACCAGATTTCCCTCATCTTTCCTGATGGCTCGAAGCGCGAATACGCCGCCGGCACGACCGGCCGCGATGTCGCCGAATCGATCTCCAAGTCGCTGGCCAAGAAGGCCGTCGCGATCGCCCTTGATGGCGAGCTGCGCGACCTCGCCGACCCGGTAAGCGATGGCCGTATCGAGATCGTCACCCGCACCGACGACCGCGCGCTGGAACTGATCCGCCACGACGCCGCCCATGTGATGGCCGAAGCCGTGCAGGAGCTTTGGCCCGGCACACAGGTCACGATTGGTCCGGTGATCGAGAACGGCTTCTACTACGACTTCGCGCGTGAGGTTCCGTTTACCCCGGAAGACCTGCCGAAGATCGAAAAGAAGATGAAGGAGATCATTGCCCGCAACGCGCCCTTCACCAAGGAGATCTGGTCGCGCGAGAAGGCGAAGAAGGTGTTCGCCGAAAAGGGCGAGGCCTACAAGGTCGAGCTGGTCGACGCGATCCCGGAAGGGCAGGACCTCAAGATCTATAGCCAGGGCGACTGGTTCGACCTTTGCCGTGGCCCGCACATGACCTCGACCGGCCAGATCGGCAACGCCTTCAAGCTGATGAAGGTGGCCGGCGCCTATTGGCGCGGCGACAGCAACAATCCGATGCTGACCCGAATCTATGGCACCGCCTGGGCCGACCAGAAGGATCTCGACGCCTATCTGACCTTCCTCGAGGAAGCCGAAAAGCGCGACCATCGCCGCCTCGGCCGCGAGATGAACCTGTTCCATTTCCAGGAAGAGGGGCCGGGCGTCGTCTTCTGGCATTCCAAGGGCTGGCGCATGTTCCAGTCGCTGACGTCCTATATGCGCCGCCGGCTTGCCGGCGAATATGAGGAGGTCAACGCGCCGCAGGTGCTCGACACCTCGCTGTGGAAGACCTCCGGCCATTGGGAATGGTATCGCGAGAACATGTTCGCCGTTGCCTGCGCCGATGAGGAGGCCGAGGACAAGCGCGTCTTCGCGCTGAAGCCGATGAACTGCCCCGGCCACGTCCAGCTTTTCAAGCACGGTCTGAAGTCCTACCGCGAACTGCCGATCCGCTATGCGGAATTCGGCGTCGTCCATCGCTACGAGCCGTCGGGCGCGATGCACGGGTTGATGCGCGTGCGCGGCTTCACGCAGGACGATGCCCATGTGTTCTGCACCGAGGAGCAGCTTGCGGAAGAATGCCTGAAGATCAACGATCTGATCCTGTCGGTTTACGAGGATTTCGGGTTCGACGAGATCGTGGTGAAGCTCTCCACGCGGCCTGAAAAGCGCGTCGGTTCCGACGAGAGCTGGGATCACGCCGAGGCGATCATGACCTCGGTGCTGAAGACCATCGAGGCGCAGTCGGGCGGCCGCATCAAGACCGGCATCCTGCCGGGCGAGGGCGCGTTCTACGGACCGAAATTCGAATATACGCTAAAGGACGCGATCGGCCGCGAATGGCAGTGCGGCACCACCCAGGTGGATTTCAATCTGCCGGAGCGCTTTGGCGCCTTCTATATCGACTCGACCTCGGAAAAGAAGCAGCCGGTGATGATCCACCGCGCGATCTGCGGCTCGCTGGAACGCTTCCTCGGCATCCTGATCGAGAACCATTCCGGCCACATGCCGCTGTGGTTCGCGCCGCTGCAGGTGGTGGTCGCCACGATCACCACCGAGGCGGATGGCTACGGCGAAAAGGTCGCCAAGCGCCTGCGCGATGCGGGACTTTCCGTCGAGACCGATTTCCGCAACGAGAAGATCAACTACAAGGTCCGCGAGCACTCGGTGGCCAAGGTTCCGGTGATTCTCGTCTGCGGCATGCGCGAGGCGGAAGAGGAAACGGTCAACATCCGCCGCCTCGGCTCCCGCGACCAGCAGTCGATGTCGCTCGATGATGCGCTGGCCCTGCTGATCGACGAGGCAACCCCGCCCGACCTGAAGCGCAAGCGGGCGTAATGTCCTGAAAGGGGCGGGGCTAGTGGCTCCGCCCTCAGAATGTTGGCAAGGCTCTTCACCCCATCGGCGTCATCCTCGGGCTTGACCCGAGGATCCAGGCAGATTTGTACAGCGTTAAAATGACCTTATGATTCAATTGGTTGGTCGGTATGGATGCTCGGGTCAAGCCCGAGCATGACCCCTCTGGGTGGGATCAGCAAGGATCAACAACTCTGAAGCTGCGGCTTTATCTGCATTCTGGATGGCGGGGCTTGTGGTTCCGCCTTTTTTTATGGCGCGAAATCGATCACCCGTGGGCGCGCGCCGCTCGCGAAATTGCGCAGCTTTCGGCAGGCATAGGCCAGTCTGTCCCTGATCCTGTTTGCCAGTCTTTCGCCCGGCGTCGCGCCATAGGATTTGTGGCTGGCCCTTTCTGAAATATTGCTCGCGCTTGCAGGCTCTGCGCTGGTCTGCAAACGCGTCTGGATGCAGAGCGCGGGCGAGAGCTGGAACAGCGACAGCGTTTCGGCGACGCCGCCGCGCGGGTCGAACAGCGTGGTGTCCACCGCCATGCGCAACTGCCTGCTTTCAGCCAGCATTCGGGCAGCGCCCTTGCGCGTGATCACATAACCTGCGGTGCCGATGTGGCAGCCGGCAAGGCGCCGGATCTCGCGGTCGCCGATGGCGGCTTCTGGCGCCCGTCCCATCTCTATCGGCTTCAGGCTGGTTTCCAGTTTGACGACGTCTGCCTCTTCCGGCATCCAGTCTGCTATCGCGGAAAGAACCTCGGCTGCGTCGCAGCTCAGGTCGATATCATCCTCGAAAATCGCGGCGCAATCCTCTTCGCTGTCGAGCAGCAGGCGCCAGGCCTTGATATGGCTGAGATAGCAGGCGATCTCACCGGGTTGCAGCCGGATGCTGACCGGCGTCGGATAAGCGCAGGCCGCCGCGATCGCGTCTGGAGAAAGCGACCGGGCGTCAACCGCCGGGACCCGGGTGAAGGCAACATCCCGTTCGAAAAGCAGCGCTTCCACACGCTTCAGCCTTGCTTTATCGCGGTCAAGATTGATGACGAATGTGAGCACGGTGCCCTTTCGCGCTGGCGG
The DNA here is from genome assembly GCF_002358775.1 of Martelella sp. UBA3392. Taxonomy (NCBI): domain Bacteria; kingdom Pseudomonadati; phylum Pseudomonadota; class Alphaproteobacteria; order Hyphomicrobiales; family Aurantimonadaceae; genus Martelella; species Martelella sp. UBA3392. Next base: position 31,315 of record NZ_DEPM01000018.1, on the reverse strand, counting down.
AGGAATGTCGCCTTTGCGGCAATTCCGGGCAAGGCGGCTCACCCTTTTCAATTGCCTGAAACATTGGAATAGAGCGATTCACGGAATGCTCCGCGATTGCATAGCAGTTTTATAGCGCGGGCTCGGTCGCTTGCAAGATGAAGCGGGGCGCTGTCGAAAGTCGATAACGCGCTTGCGGTAAGCGCCGATCCTGTATCTGAGGCACAGGCGCAGGCGGCGCAGGCCGTCACACACCACATAGCGAGCGTATTCGACGGCATTTGTTCCACAGGATTTCCGGCTTCTCGGAACCGGGTTGTTCGAGCAGTAACCCAGGCGGGGCAGGCCGCAGCGATAGGCGATATCGTCCTGAATGCAGATCGCGGGATCGATCTGGTAGTTGATCATCTCGTGCTTCAGCCGGGGCCGCGGATTGAACATCACCGCGTCGACGCCCATTGCGAGTTTATCGCTGTTTTCCAGCAGCTTGCGAGCGCCCTTTCGGCTGAGAATATAGGCGGCCGACCCCAGATGTCGGGATCGCAGACGAAAGAGCTCACGTCCGAAAACCGTATCCACGGAGCATCTTTCAAGGCGCACGGGCTGGAGGCAGGTTTCCAGCTTGACGACATCCGCATCCTCGGGGAACCAGCTTTCCGCCTGTTCCAGAAAGACGCCGATATCCTCGGCGAGATGGACATCGTCCTCGAAGATTGCGACGAGCGGCGCCCCGCTTTCCAGAAATGCCTGCCAGCATTTGACATGGCTGAGATAGCAGCCGTACTGGGTGGGCGTCAGAGCGTGGCTTCCGGCTCTTGGATAGCTGCCGCGCCTGACGATCTCGTCAAGCGCGACCGTGCGGCCGTCAACGGCCTCGATCCATTCGGCACGCAGGCCGACTGCATCGAGCGCGCCTGCGAGATGCTCACGCCTGTTGGCATGCTGTCGAAGACTGATCACATATATCAGCAAATCTCGGCCCCCCGCGACGTGCCGTCACAATATCTCATGCGCTGCGCGGGCAACAGAGGGGACCTCAGGAAATCCCGGATAAACAGACATCGGACAATGTGCTGGAGGCTGATCCGTCTTCGCCGGCGTTCCATCTGTCTGCTCTGCCACACCTTCGCGGACATAAGTCGATTCCGTCTGGCTGCGGCGGGCTTCAATCGAACCCGTCGGCGTCGGTGTTCGCCTTGTTTTCGGACAGCAGCAACTCGACATCCTCGGTGCCGGCGGAGGAGACCGTGAAGGTCTTCTCGAAGAGGTTGTCCTGGTTGCGGGCCACGGCGGTGTAGCTGCCCTCGGCGAGGATCATCGTCGGCATGGCGCTGCTGCTTTCGGTCAGCACGTCACCGGAGGCGCCGAGCACCGTCCAGGCCGTGTCGGCGAGCGCTTCGCCTCCCGTTTCGCCGGCCAGCTTCAGGGTCACCTCGGCGGCATTGATCTTCAGCTTGGCGTCGGTGATCTCGCCGGCCTTGACCTTCAGCCTGGCATGGGTTTCGGCATTCAGCGTGCCATAGGAGGATACCACGTCATAGGTTCCGGCGCGCAGGCGCAGAATGCTGCCGGGCGCGATATCCTCGGCCACCAGTTCGCGGCGGTCGTCGTGGTCCTCATAGACCGAGAAACGAAGCTCGCTGGCGCTGGCGGGCTTGCCGTCGCCGAGCCGGGCATTGAGCATCAGCCCGCCGGCGTTCAGCACAAAGGAAATCTGCTCCGCCTCGCCGGCCTCGTGGGCGATGCGCACCTTGCGCGTTGCCGACGCCCGGCCGAAGGCGCAGTTGATGAAATAGTCGCCGGGGGAAAGCTCGATGGTCTTGGTGCCGCCCTCGGCCGATGCGACCAGTCGCAGCCGGCCGTTGGTGTCCGGAATGGTGGTGAATACCCGCCAGAACAGGCCGTCGCGCATGACATTGCCATCCTCGGCCAGCCGCGCCTCAAGCTTCACCGGGCGCTTTTCGCCAGGCTGCTGCGTGCCCCGCATCAGGGAGAAGGGATCGTCGGAGTGAACCGATGGCGTGCTCTGGGCCAGCGTTGCGGTCGGCGCGGCCAGCAAAAGCCCGGCCATGACCGCGGCGATGGGCCGAAGGGAATGATGTCTTGGCGTTCTGTGCGGAAACATGTTGCTCGCCGGTTGACTTGCATACCGCAAGTGTTCACTTCAATGTCCGATTGCGTAGTGACCCGAATATCGTGGCGTTTTCAAGAGCGTCGCATGATTTTTTGACTGAGTGAGGCCCCGCCGTGACTGCCAAGAATGACACCCTCATCGATTTCCTGAAAACCCGCCGCTCGACGCCGGTGCTGCAGCTTGCGGCCCCCGGTCCGGAGCGCGGCGAGATCGAGGAAATGCTGACCATCGCCTCGCGCGTTCCAGATCACGGCAAGCTCGCGCCCTGGCGTTTCATCGTGTTTGCCGGCGCGGCGCGCGAGGAGGCAGGCGAGAAGCTTGCCGAGATCATGAAGGCGGACGATCCGGAAGCCTCGGCGGAGCGGCTGAAGCTGGAGCGCGAGCGTCTTACGCGCGCGCCGCTGGTGATTGCCGTCGTCAGCCGGGCGGCGGTTCATCCCAAGATCCCGGAATGGGAGCAGGTGATGTCGGCGGGCGCGGTATGCTACAATCTCGTGGTCGCGGCCAATGCCTTTGGCTACGGCGCGACCTGGCTCACCGAGTGGTATGCCTTCGATGAGCGGGCCAAGCCGGCGCTGGGCCTGGAAGCGGACGAGAAGATCGCCGGCTTCATCCATATCGGCACCCGCACGGAAGCGCCGTTCGAGCGCGTGCGGCCGGCGCTGGAAGATATCGTCACCTGGCGCGGCGAGGCCTGATCACCATGTTCTACACCACCGACACCAATGCGCATGGCATGCCGCATGATCCGTTCAAGGCGATCGTCGCGCCGCGGCCGATCGGGTGGATCGGCTCGCGCGGCCGGGACGGCAAGGACAATCTCGCGCCCTATTCGTTTTTCAACGCGGTCTCGTCATCGCCGCCGGTGGTGATGTTTTCCTCCGACACGGTCAAGGACAGCTTCACCAATATCGAGGAGACCGGCGTGTTCACCGCCAGTCTCGTGAGCCGCGACCTTGCCGAGAAGATGAACACCACCTCGGCCGCTCTTCCACGCGGCGAGAGCGAGTTCGAGGCGGCGGGCCTGACCGCCGTGAACGGGCAATTGGTGGACGCCGCCTTCGTGGGCGAAGCCTATGCGGCGCTTGAGTGCCGCGTGACACGGATTATGGCGGCTCCGACGCTTGATGGGTTCCCGACCGAAAGCAGGCTGGTGTTCGGTCAGGTGGTCGGCATCCACATCCGCGACGAAGCAATCGGCGAGAATGGTCTTCTCGATATGGCCAGGATCCGCCCTGTCGGTCGCATGGGCTATCTGGACTATGCCGAGTGCGGCACGCCTTTCCAGATGAAGCGTCCACGGCGCGGCTGAGGCAATTCAGGGGCGCTGCGGGCTCCCGACGTTTTCGCCTCGGGTGTGCTCACGGTGGATTACACGAACCTGCCGGTCAAGGTCAGGCGGCGCCGAAGGCGTGTTTGATGATGCCGATATGGTCGGGATTGCCGGTCAGCTTGCCGGTAAAGCCGGTGCGGGCGGACTGGTGGCAGGCGGTTTTGAAGGCGGCGGTGGCGCTGCCGGGGCCGGAGAAATCGATTGCCGGTATGCCGAGATTGCGCGCCGCCAGCATGGTTGCCACCGCGCCGTGGCGGGCGATGTCGCTGTCCGCCGTTTCGCCGTCCAGCGGCTCGGCATCATAGCCGAGCGCGATCAGCCGGCCGAGCTTGTGGATGAAGTGGCGGGCGTTCAGCAGGCCGCCGCCATTGTCGCCGATCATCGCGATCAGGGCGATCGCGTTCTCGGTCAGACCTTCACGGGCCTCGGCAACTCTCAGCAGCGTCTCGGCCATCTGTATCCGGGCAGCGCTTTCGACGCCGCGCAGAATGATGCCGTCCGGCGCGCATTTCGCGGCCTCGGAGAAATCCGCGACGTTATAAGCCTTGGAGATCGGTTCACAGATCAGGAAGATCGGCAGCGAGGGCAGCAGATTGCGAAGCGAGGCGACGCGGCCGGCAAGGTCTCTCTCGCCGGAAACGGGAAGACAGAGGCAATCGGGCTGGGTCTCTCGGGGATCGAACGGCAGGGGCTCATCGGAGCCAAGCAGCCAGACTTTCATGCGGCGAATGTCCATGCGTCATTCCTCCAACCGGGTCTCCGTCGGGCTGCAGAATGCCAAAACGCCCGCCGGTTTCAAGCGGCGGGCGCGGCTATCCACGTCATTTATGACGGATATGCTTCGGGTTCGTGAAATTTCTGCGATTTTCGCATTTGCGGTCGTTGCGGATGCGGACCGCAAACACGTCCGAGCCGAATCAGCTGGCGCTGCGGATCGTCGCCAGCGGCCCGGCCCATTTGAACAGCTCATCGAGCATGCCCTTGGCGCCCGCGTTCATTTCGTCGTTGGGCGTGAATACGCCGTCTTCGCTGATGAATTTGGGAAACAGCGGAACCGGAACGACCTGCGGAATGGCATGGGCATTGAGATTGCCGAGCAGCGTGCGAAGTTCCTGCGCTGAGCGAAGGCCGCCCGAAATGCCGCCATAGCTGACGACGCCGGCCGGCTTGTAGCCCCATTCCAGCGAAAGCGCCTGGATGGCGTTGATCAATGCTGCCGGCGGAAAGTAGTCGTATTCCGGCGTAACGAAGACGAACGCATCGGCTGCCTGAACGCTGGCGCTCCATTTCTTGCTGTGTTCATGTTCGTATTTCTGCATGCGCGGATGCGCCGCTTCATCGAGCAGAGGCAGGTTGAAATCGACGAGGTCGATGAGTTCGACCTCGAATTTGCCATGTTCGCGGGCCGCAGCTTCCACCCATTTTGCGATCTTGGGGCTGACGCGGCCGGGACGGGTGCTGCCGATGATGATGTTCAGTTTCACAATCATTCTCCTTGCCGGCGCGGGCGCGCCGGTCTTCAAATTCAAAACCCTCGATGGGTGTCATTTCCGGGGAGGAACGCGACCATGAAGGTCACAAAAAATGACTTGCTAAAATTAAATGACCACATACCTTGATGCAAGAACGCAATTTCTTGGAACCAGGTCACATCGAGATGACTAATACGGGATCAAAGCCCGAAACAAGGCCGGAAACCAGACATGTTCTGGAACGGTGTCGAAATGTCGCGCCCATCCTGCAGCGCGTCGGCGACAAATGGTCGATGCTGATCATCATCGTGCTGATCGACGGGCCGTGCCGGTTCAGCGTCCTGAAGCGCACGATCGACGGGATTTCCCAGCAGATGTTGACGCGGGTGCTGAAGGCGCTGGAGCGGGACGGGCTGATCAGCCGAACCACCTATCCGACCAGTCCGCCGCAGGTGGAATATGCCCTGACCGAGCTCGGACTTTCGCTGAGCGAGCCGGTGCTGCGTCTTGGCGACTGGGTGCGGGACAATATCGGCAGGATCGAGGCGTCACGGGAAACCTACGACGCCCGGTAACGGGCTATGACAGACGCCCCCAGAAAACCGGGGTCTATCGCATAGAACTTAGTCGCATAGCCCCCCAATCTTCTCGCCCCGGAGGGGAGAGATGTCGGGACAGCGACAGTGAGGGGGGAGACTTTCACCGCGAGCGCCCTCACGATCTGAAGCACTGCACCACCCTCACTGCCGCTTTCGGGGCATCTCTCCCGCCAGCGGGAGAGAGTATTGGGAGCAAGCTGCTACGCCATATGCGATGGCCCTGCCGGAAATCCGGGGCCGATGCAACTCACTGATAGACGACGATCGGCGTCGGCAGGTTGTCGACCCGGTTGTAAAGGTCGATGACATCCTGGTTCAGCATGCGGATGCAGCCGGAGGAGACCGCCTTGCCAATGGACGTCCAGTCCGGATTGCCGTGGACGCGGTAGAGCGTGTCCTTGCCATTTTCGAAGATATAGAGGGCGCGCGCGCCGAGCGGGTTCATCAGCCCGGCCGGCATGCCGCCATTGGCTTCGGAATATTCCTTGAGCTTGGGGTCGCGCTCGATCATTTCAGCCGGCGGGAACCATTTCGGCCATTCCTGCTTCCATTTGATCACGCCATTGCCGCCCCAGGAGAAGCCGGCGCGGCCGATGCCGACGCCATAGCGCATGGCGGTGCCGTTTTCTTCCACCAGATAGAGGAAGCGGTTGGGGGTGTCGACAACCACGGTGCCGGGCGCTTCGCCGGTCGGATCTTTCACGCGCTGGCGATAATACATCGGATCGATCTGCTGGTAGGGCACGGCCGGAATCAGGTAGCCGTTGTCCTCAACCGGACCATACATGGCATCGAGCTCGGCGACCGTGTAGGGGGTGTCCTGGACGCGCGGGGAGGGCGGGGCGACCGGGGTGATATCGCGCTGGCTGACGCAGCCTGCAAGCACAGCGGTGGTCGAAACGGCGCCGAGAAGAAATGTCCGGCGCGACATCGTTTTATCAACGAGCATTCAAGCCTCTTGTATTGGTGATTTGTATATCGATTACGGCTTTTATCCGACCGGATTGCCGCTTCATAGCGGCGCGTGATCACAATCCCGGGATCGGGTCACTTGATGCGGCGAGTGTGGCGGAAAACACGCATTTCTGTGAGAAACGGCAGCCGCCGCGCGGTTTATTGCACCGCGCAGCCGGTATCCTTGCCCAGATTGCAGATTTGTTTCAGCGCTGTCGTGCGCGCCGGCGACCAGTCCTGCGGACGGGATACGGCGACCCAGGCGTCGATATAGTCGCGGGCGAGGTAGTTGTGGCCGAAGCCGGCCGGCAGCGCTTTTGACAACGCCATGTCGAGCGCAAGCTGGAACTGGGTGACCACCGGCACGAACCGCAGATAGGGCGAAACATCGGGCGCTGGCGGCTCGCGCATCCATTCCGGTTCGATGAAGCTCGCATTGGGCTCGAAAAACACAATCGGATCAGATGCATATTGCAGGAAGTTGATCCGCACTCTGCCCCAGTTATCGCCTTCCGCCTGCGGCTTTCTGAACTGTGAGGAAAAGCGGACGACGGCGCTGTTGTCGATCACCGGCAGCACGTAAGGCGTGCCGGTATTGCGCGCGGCGACGGTGTGGCGCCAGAGATAGGACGGGAAGGGCGGCCCGGCCCAGACCGCGCCGGCAACCGGCACGTCCAGCATCTGGAAAACGTTGAAGGAATACATCGACGACCATGCGCCGAGACTGATTCCGTGCATGTAGAGTTCCGGACGGCTGTCTTCCGGCAGGGTGCGCCAGTAGCGGTAGACCTCTTCCATCGTCGCGGTGGCCTGTTCGAGGCCGGTGTCGGTTTCGAAGATCAGCGCCAGCGGCGATTGCAGGAAGGAATACTGGACCGCAACCGTCGCGACATCGCCATTATGCATGTATTCGAACGTATCGTGGGCGCCGGGATCAAGCCAGCCGGTGCCGGTCGGGCTCGCGATCATGAGGTAGGCGCGATCGAAGGCCCCGAGGCGCTGCATTTCCTCAAGCGCGATCCTGGCGCGCTCTTGCGGCTCGTCGGCCTGCGACCGGCCGACATAGACGCGGATCGGGCGCTCGGCCGGGCGGCCGGTGAAGGTTTCGATATCCTCGGCGGATGGCGCGCTGGTGACGAAGTTGCGGCCGGGCTGGCCCATCGCCTCCCAGCTCGCCAGCGAGCCGGGGCCCCCGGCGATGAAGGAATCGGTGGGGGCCGGCGGGGCGGTTTCGAACAGGTCCTGCGCGGTCTCGTAGCTTTCATCGAGGAAATCGAAGATCGCGGGCACCACCCAGTCGCGGCTGGCCACGAGCACGACCAGCAGCACGATCACGACGCCGGCGAGATTGGCCGCGCGCGGCGACATCACCCGGTAGAGCCGCAACCGGACGATGTCGAAAGCCTTCTGAAACAGGGCGCCGATCAGGAACAGCACGATGAAGACGGCAAGCCCGACGGCGAGGATGCCAAGCACCGTGCCGCCTTCCAGCAGTTCCATGTTGACCCGGGAGCGCACCGAATTCTGCCATTCGGTCATCATCGACAGGCAATAGACGAGAAGGATGAGGGCCGCGGCGTTCACAACCGCCAGGCTGATGGCGCGCCAGCGGCCGCGCGGCTCGGGGATCTGCAATCCGCGCCACAGCGCCACGAAGAACCGCCCGATCATGTAGCCAAGCGCCATCACGAGGCCGGCCAGCACGGCCTGCAGCGGCCATGCCCGCGGGATCAGCGATGGTGTCAGGGACGCGGCGAAGAATGCCAAGCCGAGCGCCAGGGAAAAAAGGCTGATTGAGAACCAGCGCGCGGTTGTCGGCGTTTCCGTCTGCATTGCGGCTGACCCGTCCTTATCTGTTCTGCTCTGAGAGCTCTTCCATCTGCCGCTTGAAGGCATCCTGGTCCTTGTCAACGGTCGAAAGGATCGTCTCGATGTTGAAGAAATCCAGAGGTTGATAACGCCCAACATTCGGCGCCACGAAAAGGTCCGGCGCCGCGTTTTTGAGTTTTTCCACCACGATCGAGTGCTCGGTGATCGAAAACGACCCGGCCCAGGTCTCGAACGACCCCGGAATGCTGCCATCATTCTCGATCGTCGAGCCGGTCACGTCGATGCCGATGGTGATGTAGCGGTCGGCGTCGAGAAGGTCGAAGGGCGTCGG
>NZ_DEPM01000018.1:9585-22281 GCF_002358775.1 Martelella sp. UBA3392 | reverse complement strand
GCGATCGCCGACAGCAGCGGACCGTCCCGCATCACATATTCGTTCTGTTCGTAAAAGTCGGTCGCGACGATCGCGAGCGGTATCTCCAGCTCGGCGAAATCGGCGGGCAGGTCTGCAGGCAGCAGCGCCGCGAACAGGACCTCGGGCTCGATCACGGCCGGCCGGAACAGGTTGAACAGCGAGCCCCAGGTTTCGCCGGTATCGATCAGCAGGCGCTTCAGCAGCGACTGGCGCTGGGTCAGCAAGTCGACGGCATATTCCCGGATTTCGTCGCCGCTCATACCGCTGGCGTAGAGCGCGCCGATGATCGAACCCATCGACGTGCCGGTCATTTGTTTCGGCTTGATGCCGAGTTCATCCAGGCTCTGGAGATAGGGGATATGGGCGAAGGCCTTGGCCGCGCCGCCGCCGAGCGCGAGGGCAAAGCCATCGCGGCCGACAGGCTCAGCCTCCAGCGCAACGCCGGGCAGATTGCGGGTGACCGTTCCCGGTCGGGTCTCGGCCCTGGCAAGACCGGTCGCGCCGGCCAGGCCAGCGGCAGAGGCGATGATGAAGTTTCGGCGCGAAGTCATTGTTTCACAGCGCTTTTCTTTTTTGTCAGGTACAGACTATAGAGAGCGTATCCATGCCCGACAAGCGCGGAAACCGGCTCAATCTTGGCGTTTGCGGAGAAACTGGTTTAACGCGTTGGTCCCATGGTTTTAGTTTCTTCCCTAACACCATGTTTCTTCGACACATAATTAACCTTAACAGCAATCTTCCACCCGGTGCCTTCCGGCGAGATCGCGGGGCCGCGTTTCACGGTGACGCGGCCCCGCCTCTTTGATTTTGCAAGGGCCGTCTTAGCGGTTCAGACCGGACAGGCTTTCGATCCGGAAGGCCAGGAACTGGGTCTTCTGTTCGGCGTTGAAATTGTTGTCCGAGGCCAGCAGCAGGAGCGGCATTCCGTCGTCCGATCGGCCGATCGTCATCGCCTCGATATTGTCCGGGGCAAGGCCGATGGCGCCGAGATCGAGGATCAGCGTCTTGGCCACCGGCACGATGGTTTCCTCGCTGTCGGCAAGCGAGGCGATGGCCGAAACATCGGTCGCGCCGTCGAGGTCGATCATGAAGATCCGGATGGTGAAGCCGCGGTTTTCGGCGAAGCTGCGCTCGGAAACCAGAAGACGGGTGTCGTCGAGCGGCATCATGTCGGAGAGGCCGTTGTCGTTCCATGCGCCGCCGTCGACCGGTGCGTGGGGAATCGGGTCGATCATGTAGATGTACTGCGCCATCGGCTCGCCGCTCTCGGCATCGTAGCGCACGATCCGGGTGGGGCTGGCAGTGGTGAGCGTCGAGGCGGGGCCGTCCTGATAGAGCGCTGCCTCATTGGCCACCAGCACGTCGCCTTCGGGCAGCACAGCAATGCTCTCGAAGGCATTGTTGTTACGGATACCGGTGGCATGGTCCTCGCTCGGCGCAAAGCCTTCCGGCAGGGTGAACGCGCGCACGAAATCGCCATCGGTCGACGTGATGCGCACGAACGGCGCGATCATCGCCTTGCCGTCGCCCTCGCTCGACCAGATCAGATTGTCGCCGAACAGGCGGATCTGCTCCGGGTCGACCGTCTTTTCCGCGAAGGACGATCCGTCCTTGTCCTTCAGCGTAACGGTCCGCACGACGGAGACATCCTGGATACCGTCGGGGCCGGATTTGATGCCGAGTTCGTAGAACCGGGCGGGAGCCTTCTGGGAACGGTCGTCGGAGATCGCGATGTAACGGTTGGTCTCCGCATCGTAATCGATCCCGGAAATGCCGCCTAACTCGACGCCGTCGACCATGGTGCCGGTATCGATGGCGAATTCACCGGCGAATGTCAGGCTGACTGGGGCGTCGCAGTCGTTGATCGGGCAATCGACGGCAATTGTCTTGCCGATATCGGCGGCATGGGCGCCTGCGGCAAGCACGGCGATAAGGGCAGTGGCGGAAAGCAGGGATTTCATGGCAGCACCTCGTGTGAGACGGCGGGAGTGTCCGTCATGGAGGTAGTGCCCTCGCTCGTTATCAGGCGTATGACACCGGCCCCGTGAGAACGTCTCCGGGCCGGCGCTCCTCGTCAGATATCCAGATTCTCCGCAAACGCCGCATTTTCCTGGATGAAGCGGAAGCGGGCTTCCGCCTTGGTGCCCATCAGATCTTCCACGGCGGCCTTGGTGCCTTCGAAATCGATCTCATCGATATCGACGCGCAGAAGCGTGCGCTTCTTCGGGTCCATCGTGGTTTCCTTGAGCTGGGCCGGCAGCATTTCGCCAAGCCCCTTGAAGCGGCTGATCTCGACCTTGCCGCGGCCTGAAAACATGGTCTTCATCAGCTCTTCGCGGTGGGCATCGTCGCGGGCGTAGGCTGTCTTGCCGCCCTGGGAGAGCTTGTAGAGCGGGGGGACCGCCAGATAGAGGTGGCCCTGGCGGATCAGCTCCGGCATCTCGGTATAGAAGAAGGTGATCAGCAGCGAGGCGATGTGCGCGCCGTCGACGTCCGCATCGGTCATGATCACGATGCGTTCATAGCGCAGGTCTTCCTCGCGGTACTTCGTCCGCGTACCGCAGCCGAGCGCCTGGATCAGGTCGGCAAGCAACTGGTTGGAGGTGAACTTGTCGCGCCCGGCGCTTGCCACGTTCAGGATCTTGCCCCGAAGCGGCAGGATCGCCTGATTGGAGCGGTTGCGCGCCTGCTTGGCGGAGCCGCCAGCCGAATCGCCCTCGACCAGAAACAGTTCTGCCCCGGCGGCGGTATTCTGCGAACAGTCGGCAAGCTTGCCGGGCAGGCGCAGTTTTTTCACCGCGGTCTTGCGGTTGACCTCGCGCTCCTTGCGCCGGCGCAGCCGCTCCTCGGAGCGCTCGACCACCCAGTCGAGCAGCTTTTCGGCTTCGGCGGGATTGGCGGAGAGATAAAGGTCGAAGGGGTCGCGGAGCGCGTTTTCGACGATCCTCTGCGCCTCGACGGTCGCCAGCCTGTCCTTGGTCTGGCCGACGAATTCCGGCTCGCGGATGAATACGGAGAGCATGCCGACGGCGGAGATCATCACGTCATCCGTGGTGATCTGCGCGCCGCGCTTGTTGCCGATCATCTCGGCATAGTTCTTCAGCCCGCGCATCAGCGCCTGGCGCAGGCCGGCCTCATGGGTGCCGCCCTCGGGTGTCGGGATGGTGTTGCAGTAGGAATGGACATTCGGGTCGCCGCCATACCAGGCCACCGCCCATTCGACAGCGCCATGGCCGCCGGTCTTCTCGTTCTTGCCGGCGAAAATCTCGCGGGTGACGGTGAAATCCTTGCCGATGGTGGCGGCGAGGTAATCCTTCAGCCCGCCGGGGAAATGGAACTCGGCCTTTTCCGGCAGGTCCTCCTTGCCTTCGACCAGCGAGGGATCGCACGACCAGCGGATCTTGACGCCGCCGAACAGGTAAGCCTTGGAGCGCGACATGCGGAAGATGCGGGCCGGATCGAATTTCGCGCGCGGCCCGAAGATTTCGGCATCGGGGTGAAAGCGGATCTTGGTGCCGCGCCGGTTCTGGGTCGGGCCGCAATCCTCGAGTTCGCCCTGCGGCACGCCGCGCGAGAAGGTAAGCCGGTAAAGCCGCCGGTCACGGGCAATCTCGACCTCCAGCACATCGGAGAGCGCGTTGACCACCGAGACGCCGACGCCGTGCAGGCCGCCGGAGGTCTCATAGGCCTTGCCGTCGAACTTGCCGCCGGCATGGAGCTTGGTCATGATCACTTCCAGCGTCGACTTGCCGGGCACCTGCGGATGGTTTTCCACCGGAATGCCGCGGCCATTGTCGGTAACCGTCAGGAAGCCCTCGGCGTCGAGATGGACGTCGATGAAATCGGCATGGCCGGCGACCGCCTCGTCCATGGAGTTGTCGATGACTTCCGCGAACAGATGATGCAGCGCCTTCTCGTCGGTGCCGCCGATATACATGCCCGGCCGCATGCGCACCGGCTCCAGCCCTTCGAGCACGCGGATCGAGGATGCGCCATAGTCGGCGTTTTCCACGGAAGCGGGCGCGGATTTCCTCGGCTTGCTGGCGCTTGAGCGCTCGGGCGGCGCTGTATCGGTTTCGGCCTTGCTGCCGCCAAGATCGGCGAAGAGGTCTTTGCTGTTGTCCATAGGGTCGGGCAGCCTGTAAAGATCGGTTTGCGCCATAATCGACGCTTTGCGGCGAATCACCCTGCTATTCTGGCAAAGTTTTGGTCGCGAAGCGATGCCGCGCCAAATTCTCGCTATAAGGGTGTGGATAGCATGGTGCGCCTTATAAAGCCGTGATTGCGCCTGCTGTCAAACTGCGGGCGGCAAAACGCCCTTTGACGGCGCGCGCAAAACGGACGACAAGGGAGAACCTTTGCCGGCCGGGCCGGCCTTGAAGCAATGAATGGGAGAAAGACGAAGATGACTGCCGCAATACGCCCCATGGTCGCCGGTAACTGGAAGATGAACGGAACCCGCGACTCGCTGGCTCAGATCCGGGCCATCGCCGAAGGGGTGAGCGGCGGGCTTGCCGACAAGGTCGACGCGTTGATCTGCCCGCCGGCCACGCTGCTTTACGTCGCGACCACGCTGACGGAAGACACGCGACTGCTGATCGGCGGCCAGGACTGCCATGAAAAGGCGCGCTCCGGGGCCCATACCGGCGATATCTCGGCGGAGATGATCAAGGACTGCCTCGCCACCCATGTCATCGTCGGCCATTCGGAGCGTCGCGCCGAGCACCATGAAACCAACCGCACCGTTTCCACCAAGGCGCGCGCGGCCTATGACCAGGGACTGACGGCAATCGTCTGCATCGGCGAAAGCCGCGAGGAACATGCTGCCGGCCGCACCATGGAAGTGTTGAAGACCCAGCTCTTTGAATCCATGCCGGACGACGCGACGGCCGAAAACACGGTCATCGCCTATGAGCCGATCTGGGCGATCGGAACCGGCCAGACGCCGGGCCCGGAGCAGGTGGCCGAGGTTCATGCCGCCATGCGCGCGGATCTGGTCGAGCGTTTCGGCGCGGCGGGCGAGAAAATCCGGCTTCTCTATGGCGGCTCGGTGAAGCCGGCAAACGCCCGCGAATTGCTGAGCGTGCCCAATGTCAACGGCGCGCTGATCGGCGGCGCCAGCTTGAAAGCGGCCGATTTCCTCGCCATCTATCAGGCCTATGAGGATATCCTGTCCTCGGCAAAGTAGGAATCGACGGCGGATCGGGCCGAAAACGGCCAGAAAAAGGGGTTGGATTGCTGGCCGGCCTCATGTAGAGAGACGCCAGTTATTCTAGCGGGCCCGGACCTTCAAGGCGGGGCCGGATTGGACATTCATGCAGACGGTATTGATCGTAATTCACCTGATAATCGTCGTTGCGCTGGCCGGTGTGATCCTCATCCAGAGGTCTGAAGGCGGCGGGCTCGGCATCGGCGGTGGTTCCGGTTTCATGACCGCGCGCGGCACGGCCAATGCGCTGACGCGCACCACGGCCATTCTCGCAACGCTGTTTTTCGTGACCTCGCTCGGTCTCGGCATTCTCGCCCGCTACCAGGGCAATCCGTCGGATATTCTCGACCGGATCGAACAAAACGCCGAAACCGACGGGCAGGGCATCCTCAACCAGCTTGGTGGTTCCGTGACCACGACGCCGGCTGCGCCCAATGAGAGCGGCGTTCCGAGCGGCAGCGACGGTTCTTCGGCTCCGGCCGTCAGCACCCCGGCGCAAGATTCGAACGCCACCGGCGTTCCCACCGGCGACTGATCGCCGCACTCGAACTGACATCAGCCGGCGGGCCATCCCGCCGGCATTTCTTTGGGCCGCTCGTCGCGCGCAAGCGTCGGCGATGCGGCATTGTTGTGACAATCGACCGGGGATGCATGGGCTTTTTTGCGTAAAGGCTCTGGCAGAATCGGTTTGAAAACGGTATCGGAATAAGCCCATGGCGCGATATATTTTCATCACAGGCGGCGTGGTTTCCTCCCTCGGAAAAGGCATTGCCGCGGCAGCACTCGGTGCATTGCTGCAGTCACGGGGCTATCGGGTCCGGCTCAGGAAGCTCGATCCCTATCTCAATGTCGATCCGGGCACGATGAGCCCGACCCAGCACGGCGAGGTTTTCGTCACCGATGACGGGGCGGAGACCGACCTCGATCTTGGCCATTACGAGCGCTTTACCGGCCGCTCGGCGACCAAGACCGACAACATCACCACCGGCCGGATCTACAAGAACATTCTCGACAAGGAGCGCCGCGGCGATTATCTCGGCGCGACGGTGCAGGTCATTCCGCACGTCACCAACGAGATCAAGGACTTCGTGCTCGAGGGCAATGAGGATTTCGATTTCGTGCTGTGCGAGATCGGCGGCACGGTCGGCGATATCGAGGCGATGCCGTTCATGGAAGCGATCCGCCAGCTCGGCAACGATCTGCCGCGCGGCAACGCCGTCTATGTTCACCTGACGCTGATGCCCTATATTCCGGCGGCGGGCGAGTTGAAGACCAAGCCGACCCAGCATTCCGTCAAGGAACTGCAGGCGCTCGGCATTCATCCCGATATCCTGCTGGTGCGCGCCGACCGGGAAATTCCCGAGGCCGAGCGCCGCAAGCTGTCGCTGTTCTGCAATGTGCGCGAATCCGCCGTGATCCAGGCGCTCGATGTCGCCAATATCTACGACGTGCCGCTCGCCTATCACCACGAAGGGCTGGACGACGAGGTGCTGCACGCTTTCGGCATTGACCCGGCGCCCGTGCCGCGCATGGATGCCTGGAAAAAGGTCAGCGAGCGTATCCGCACCCCAGAAGGCGAGGTGACGATCGCGATCGTCGGTAAATATACCGGGTTGAAGGACGCCTACAAATCGCTGATCGAGGCGCTGCATCACGGCGGCGTTGCCAATCGGGTCAAGGTCAATCTCGAATGGATCGAGTCGGAAATTTTCGAGAAGGAGGACCCGTCCCCCTATCTCGAAAAGGTCCATGGCATTCTGGTGCCGGGCGGCTTCGGCGAGCGCGGCTCGGAAGGCAAGATCCAGGCGGCCCGCTTTGCCCGCACCCACAAGGTGCCGTATTTCGGCATCTGCTTCGGCATGCAGATGGCCGTTATCGAGGCGGCGCGCAATCTGGCCGGCATCAAGGATGCCTCGTCCACGGAATTTGACCGCAATGCCAGCGAGCCGGTCGTCGGCCTGATGACCGAATGGGTCAAGGGCAACACGCTTGAGAAGCGGTCCGACAGCGACGATCTCGGCGGGACGATGCGGCTCGGCGCCTACAAGGCCCATCTTGGCGCGGAGACCAAGATTGCCGAGATCTACGGCACGACCGAAATCTCGGAACGCCACCGCCATCGCTACGAGGTGAATTTCGGCTATCGCGACAAGCTCGAGGCCTGCGGGCTGGTGTTCTCCGGCATCTCGCCGGATGGCGTTCTGCCCGAAACGATCGAATATGCCGACCATCCCTGGTTCATCGGCGTACAGTACCATCCGGAACTGAAAAGCCGGCCGCTGGAGCCGCATCCGCTGTTTGCAAGCTTCATCGAGGCCGCTCTGGAGCAGAGCCGGCTGGTATAGCGGACGTTTGACTGGCAATCGGAGCGGGCGACCGCTCACGCCACTACGGTTTGCTCGCGAAGCACCTTCTCTATTTCGCTGGCCGGCATCGGCCGGCCAAGCCAGTAGCCCTGAAGGACGTCGCAGCCGAGCTTGGTCACGATCTCGGCGTGGCGCCTGGTTTCCACGCCTTCGGCGATAACCTTGATCTTCAGCGTCTTGGCGATGTCGATGATCGATTTGACGATCGCGCGCTGATCGGGCGAATGCGGCAGTGGCAGGACCAGTTCGCGGGCGATCTTGAGGCCGTTGGGCGCGACCTTCAGGAGGCCGCTGATCGATGTGTATCCCGTGCCGAAATCGTCGACATCGATGCAGATGCCCAGCCTCCTGAGCTGCTTCAGATTGTAGGCGCTGATATCGTCCGGCTCGTCCAGGAAGATCGATTCCAGAAGCTCGAAGGTCAGCTTGCCCGCCGGAAGCTCGAATTCCTCCAGCGCGGAAACCAGCGCCGGATCGCTCAGGCGGCGCGGCGAGAGGTTGAGCGAGATGCCCGGCGGATCGAGCCCGAGATCGCTCCAACGCCGAAAATCGCTGGTCGCCTGGGCGAGGATGCTGGTGTCGATCATGTTCATCAGGTTCAGCGTTTCCGCCAGCGGCATGAATTCCGACGGCTGGCCGAAACTGCCATCAGCGTGGCGCCAGCGCGCCAGCGTCTCGATGCCGGTCAGCCTCAGCGTCTTCGCGTCAAACTGCGGCTGGTAGAAGGGGATGAAGTCGCACTGCTCCACCGCCTGCATGAGCCGGTCGACAGGCGTGCGGTTGGCGGCAACCGCGCTTTTGAGATCGGCTGAGTAGAAGGCGATGCGGTTCTTGCCCTGCTGCTTCGCCAGCTTGAGGGCGAGGTCGCTGTTCTTCATCAGACTGCCGGCGGACAGGTCTTCGCAGGCGTCCGCGGTGACGATGCCGACGCAGGCGCCGATCCGGATGCGATGCTCGCCCACTTCGAGTGGCTTGGACAGTTCCAGAAGCATGCGCTTTGCAACCTGTTCCAGGCCGGCGGCGCCGTTTGTGTAGCTGCAGATGAAGGCGAATTCGTCGCCGCCCACGCGCGCGACGAAATCATTGTGGCGGCTGACGCTCAGCAGAACCTGGGCTGCATGGCGCAGCACCGCATCGCCTGCGCCATGCCCGTAGCTGTCGTTGACGGCCTTGAAGTCATCGATATCGATATGCATCAGCGCAATCTTGCCGGCCGTTGTCGGCGCCATTTCGACGCGGCGCGACAATTCATCGTCGAGAAAGCGTCGGTTGGGCAGGCCGGTCAGATAATCGTGCAGGGCCGCCTGCTCGATGTCGGACTTGGCGCGGTCGAGCTCGAAATTGCGGGCTTCGGCGAGCTGCTTTGCGGTGATCAGGTCCTGGCGCAGCCGCACTTCTTCGGTCACGTCCCAGTTGATGCCCAGAATGTTCTGCTGCCCTTCATCGTCGATCCGCATGGTCATCAGAGCGCGAACATGACGCACGGAGCCGTCGTCCTCCCGGTTGATCTTGAACTCATCCGAGACCGGAGGGTCGCCGGGTTTCAGCGAACTCAATGCCGTCTTGACGCGATTGAGGTCATCCGGGTCCGTGATCGCGCCAAGACGGCTGGCGTGGTAGGTTTCGGCCTCTTCCCCAAATCCGTAAATCTCGCAGATGCGCTTGTCGGCAATCACCAGGCCCGTCGCCGGATTGTACTCGAACACGCCGATGCGGGAGGTGCTCAGGGCCAGTTCGAGCCGCTGACGGGTGCGCGAAAGAAGCATTTCGGCATTCTTGCGGTCGGTGATGTCGCGGTCCGTGCCAACAATGCGTGCCGGTTTGTGGTCGGAGAAGCTCGATACCGCGTCGCCGCGACACTCGATCCAGATCCAGTGTCCATCCGCATGGCGCTCGCGGTATTCGAAGTTCATGTATTGAGGATCGCCGGTCTTCTGGCGCTCGATCGCGTTGGCCACGAAATCGCGATCGTCCGGGTGGACCAGTTGCAGCCATTCCTCGGTCGATCCGAAGGGCTGCGGGCCACCGCCGGGATAGCCGCGCATCGTCAGCCAGGTTTGCGAATAGAAGAACTGGCCGCGCCGGTAGTCATGGTCCCATACGCCGAGCCCCGAACTGACGAGCGCATAGTCCCAGCGATGGGCGCGTTCGTTGGCTTCCAGTTCGCGCAGCTTTTGTGCGTTGATATCGGTGCAGCTCAGCAGGGAAAGCGCTTTGCGGCCTTCGTGTTCGGGCCGCAAGGGCTTGTTGGAGCAGAGCATCCAGCGCCAGGGACCATCGGGCCGCGGGCCGAAACGTATTTCCCGGGTAAGCGGCTTGCCCTTCTTCTCCGCCGTGGTCAGCAGGGATTGCAGCACCGGCCGGTCGTCTCTGTGAACCCAATCGAGAATATTTGCGCCGACCAGGTCGCTTCCCTTTGCGATCGCCTTGAAGCTGTCGTTGACGGCCCGGATCTTGAGACTGAAGACGTCAAGCGCCACCATCGCGACTGCCGAGCCTTCGATTGCGGCGGCCGCTATTCCCGATTTGCTCCAAAACTCACTCCTGTCCTCCGTCAACGTTTGCCCTCTTGCTGGAGGCGGTTTTGACAGATGCTGGACTTGCTTTGCTCGGCTGCAAGGCCGCATCAGCCCGGTTCGCGCGCTCCCCTCGATTTTCTATATTTGGCCGATCCGGATGCAAAAGTCATCGTGGACCGACCCTACAAGTGTGGTCCATGAATGAAGAAAGTCAATTCTGATTTGAAAACGGAAGAGAATTCAGTCCGCTGAAAGCGTGTCCGAGATATCGTGAAGTCCCGCGTTCTCCGGCGTTATTCTGCCTTACAGATGCGCCAGAAACCGCCCGAACATCAATATGCCCTCAGGCCAGGGCCCGAACCCGTCTTCCTCATTGATATGCCCGGCCTCGCCGACATCGAAGAAGGCCGAGCCCCAGGCATTGGCGACGTCGCCGGCGTGATCGAAGGAGCCGAAGGAATCATTGCGGCTGGCGATCACGATGCTCGGAAACGGCAGCGGGTCGCGCGGATAGGGGCCGAAGGTCTGGAGATGCTTCGGCCGGATCTTCGGATTGTCGACCTCCGGCGGCGCGACGAAAAAACCGCCGGCCACCGGTTTTTCGAACCTGGGCAGCCCGAGGATCGCGGTGGGGATGCCGAGGGAATGAGCGACCAGCACGACCGGGCGCGTGGAGGCGTTTACCGTCTCGACGAGTTTGTCGACCCAGTCCTCCACGACCGGCTTGTTCCATTCCGCCTGTTCCACCCGCCGGGCCGTCGAGAGCTTCTGCTCCCAGCGGCTCTGCCAGTGTCCCGGCCCGGCATTCTTGTAGCCGGGGATAAGAAGGATATCTGCTTCGGAGGCTTTCATGAGGATCGTCGTCTTGGATAGAAGCGGGCGTCAGGCTTCGCCGAAAACCCGCTTGAAAATGGTATCGGCATGCTTGGTGTGGTAGCCGAGGTCGAACTTTTCGCGGATCGTCTCTTCGGAAAGGGCGGCGCGCACTTCCTCGTCGGCGAGCAGTTCCTCCAGGAAGTCCTTGCCTTCCTCCCAGACGCGCATGGCGTTGCGCTGAACCAGGCGATAGGCGTCCTCGCGCGACACGCCGGCCTGCGTCAGCGCCAGCAGCACGCGCTGTGAGTGAACCAGCCCCCGGAATTTGTTGAGATTGTTCATCATCGTCTCGGGGTAGACAAGCAGCTTATCGATCACGCCGGTGAGCCGGGCGAGCGCGAAATCGAGCGTTACGGTGGCGTCGGGGCCGATCATCCGTTCGACCGAGGAGTGCGAAATGTCGCGCTCATGCCACAGCGCCACATTCTCCATCGCCGGCAGCGCGAAGCTGCGCACCATGCGGGCAAGCCCGGTGAGGTTTTCGGTCAGAACCGGGTTGCGCTTGTGCGGCATTGCCGACGAGCCCTTCTGGCCCGGCGAGAAATATTCCTCCGCTTCCAGAACCTCGGTGCGCTGCAGGTGGCGGATTTCCGTCGCAAGCCGCTCCACCGACGAGGCGATCACGCCGAGCGTGGCGAAGAACATCGCATGCCGGTCGCGCGGGATCACCTGGGTCGAGACCGGCTCCGGCTTCAGGCCCATGGCTTCCGCGACATGTTCCTCGACCCTGGGGTCGATATTGGCAAAGGTGCCGACGGCGCCGGAGATGGCGCAGGTGGCGATTTCTTCGCGCGCGGCGACAAGCCGGTCGCGGCAGCGGTCGAACTCGGCATAGGCCTGGGCGAGCTTGATCCCGAACGTGGTCGGTTCGGCATGGATGCCGTGCGAGCGACCGATGGTGATCGTGTCCTTGTGCTCGAAGGCGCGGCGCTTCAGGGCGGCAAGCAGCTTGTCGAGGTCGGCGAGCAGCAGGTCGCTCGCGCGGGTGAGCTGGACGTTGAAACAGGTGTCGAGCACGTCGGACGACGTCATGCCCTGATGGACGAACCGGGCGTCGGGGCCGACGATTTCGGCAAGATGGGTGAGGAAGGCGATGACGTCATGCTTGGTGACGGCCTCGATCTCGTCGATGCGGGCGACATCGAAGGTCGCGGTGCTGCCCTTTTCCCATATGGTCTTGGCCGCGCTTTCCGGGATCACGCCGATTTCGGCCAGCGCGTTGCAGGCATGGGCCTCGATTTCGAACCAGATCCGGAATTTCGTTTCCGGCGACCAGATTTCCGTCATCTCGGGGCGGGAATAACGCGGTATCATCGAGGCTTCGTCCTTCACATTTCCATCTGGCAATGCGCATAGACCATTTCCGGCGCAAATGAAATCTTTGCGCCGGCAAAATGCTCCGTGTCCCTGTATTTTAAGGGCGGAACGGCACGGCGATCCAGCGCCCGTTCGGTCCCTCGAAGCCTTGCGACAGCACGATCACCAGCGCGACATGCACGGCATCCGGCCCGCCGCCGCCATAGGTCATCATGCCGCCAAGGCGGTAGTCGAGCGGACAGTTGCGGCTTTCCGGCAGTCGTTCGTCTTCGTGGACCTCCCGCTCCGCGCCTTCGGGGCTGCGATAGGTCAGGCGAAAGCCGCGGGCATCGGGCGTGATGTCGCGGCAGGCGGCGTTCGGGGCGAGCGGGAAGGTTTCGAGGACCAT
>NZ_DEPM01000018.1:3097-9272 GCF_002358775.1 Martelella sp. UBA3392 | reverse complement strand
TCGAGGACCATCTCGCTGACGGGCGACAGGTTCGGGTGGGCGCGATACCTGATTGTCCCGTTATCGCCGTTGTTTTCCGTCACCGGATTGAAGGCGGCAAGCCAGCCGGGGTGGTCGAGCAGGTTATAATCCTGGATCATCTGCAGAGCCTCGCGCACGGCGAGCGCGCGCGCCGCGCTGATCGAGGCATTGTCGGTTTCGGTGCGAAGGCGGAACGGGGTGCCCTCCAGAAACGCGTCCTTTTCCGTATCAATGAAGAAGATATTGGAATAGGCGAAGCCGGAACCGTCTTCCTGGCCGTATTCCTCGAAGGCAAAGACCTTGCCGTCTTCCGAAAAACCGAGCGGGGTGAAGGCGGCGAAATCACCGGCGCTCGCGGTGGCCGCGGCAAGCGCGGAGACCACCGTTGCGCCGAGAATGCGTGTAAGACTTGGCATTGCAGCACCTTTTTATTGGCCGGCGCGGCGCCGGCATATCGGCAAACCTTATCGGCCGGGCGCGTGACATCGCTCCCGCCCGTTGACCCATTTCCAAGATACGCCTGAAACGCGGTACGCTAGACTGCGGCCGACCGCATTGCATCCATGGCCGGCCGGTAACTGCCGCCCTCGGCCTTGCCGAAGATGGCCGAGCCCGCGACCAGCACATTAGCGCCGGCCCTGGTGACCGCCTCCACCGTGTCCGGCGCGATGCCGCCATCGACCTGAAGCTCGATCGGGCGGTCGCCGATCAGCGCGTTGACCTGCTCGATCTTGTCGAGCATGGCGGGAATGAACGCCTGGCCGCCGAAACCGGGATTGACGGTCATCACCAGGATGAGGTCGAGATCGTCGATCACGTTTTCGATCGTCGAAACCGGTGTTGCCGGGTTCAGCGCCACGCCCGCCTTCTTGCCCAGGTTGCGGATGGTCTGGAGCGAGCGGTGCAGGTGCGGTCCGGCCTCCTGGTGCACCGTGATCCTGTCCGAGCCGGCCTTGGCAAAGGCCTCGAGATAGGGATCTGCGGGCGCGATCATCAGATGGCAGTCGAAGACGGCATCCGTGTGGCCGCGCAGTTTGGCGATGATCGGCGGGCCGAAGGTAATGTTGGGCACGAAGTGGCCGTCCATGACATCGAGATGCACCCAGTCGGCGCCGTCATCGACGACGGCGCGCACATCCTCTCCCAGTCTGGAAAAGTCGGCGGAAAGTATGGAGGGGGCGATGCGCAGGGGACGTTTCACTGCATGTATCCTTCTTGGTATTACTGGCGGGCCGAATCGAAAACCGGCACGAATTGATTACCCTGCCAGCGCAAAAGAAAATACGGATTGTCCTGAAGTTCGTGGCGGTCGGTGAAGGAAACGGGGCCGAGCGCGGTATCGAACTGGCCGGCGGCAAGCATCGCGGCGAGCCGGGCGGGATCGCCATCCGCCGCCGCCATTGCCTGGGCGGCAAGCTCGACCGCGCTTGCGGCGGGCACGACATAGCCTTCCGGGATGATGCCCTGGCTTTCGGCAAGGTCCGCGAGATCGGCGGCAGGGGGAAGCTCGCCATATTCGGGAATCCCGATCGCCATCACGCCGGGTTCGAGCGGCACATCGGTTTCCCTTGCGCTGAGCGCCTCCGCGCCGAGGAGCGTGAGATCGACGCCCTGCTGGATCGCATCCCGCGCCACGATGGCGACATCGCCGCGCGTGCCGCCGATGAACACATGGGTGGCGCCGGCCTGGGCGAGGCGGCGCACCAGCGACAATTGCTGCTCCTGCGCGGGGCGGAACGTATCGACGAGCACCGGCTGCAGCCCGCGTTCCTCCAGCGCGTTGCGCACGGCATTGACCATCTCGCGGAAATAGATCGTTCCGTCGTCGAGCAGCGCGACCGGCTGATCGATCCATTCGCCCATGATGAAATCAACGATCGCGTCGGTCTCGTCCTGATCATTGGGCGCCATGCGGAACAGTGGCCAGCCTTCCTTCAGCGCGGTGGCCATCAGCGGCATCGACCGGGCGGAAAGGGTGATCGCCGGAATGCCGGCATCCCGCAGCACCGGCATGGCGCCGCGTACGGTCTCGCTGCAGAAAAAGCCGATGGCGATATCGACGCCGGCATCGGCAAGCGTGCGGCCGATATCCGCGCCGCTGCCATCCTCGCAGCTTTCATCCACCGGGGTCAGAGCGATATCACGGTTGCGGGCGGCAAGGCTCGCGCCGTCAAGCGCCTGTTCGCCGAGAACTGCGTAGTCTCCGCTCACCGGCGCGACAACGCCGATCTTCAGGCTCTCGGCCGCAAGGGAAGGAGCGGCGGCGAGCCCGGTGATGGCGAGGCCAAGGAGACAGGCGTGAATGGATCTCATGATCGCGCGTCCTCTTCTCAAAACTTGCCGCAATGAACCCTGTCATAACCCTTGCCAGATGCAGGGGCAACGCCGTAAGTACCGCAACTGAATATCGAAGGGATGGTTCCTTGACAGTTTTTTCCACGCATGAGCGCGGCATTTTCCATGCATGATGACCCGAATTTTTCCAAACATTACCGCGATGCAATGGCCCATTATGCCGGCCACGTCCAGATCGTGACCACCGCCCATGGCGGGGTGTTGCGCGGCGTGACCGCAACGGCCGCCTGCTCGGTTTCCGACGCGCCGCCGACCGTGCTCGCCTGCGTCAATCGCATGAACGAGCACAACGCAATATTTGAGGAAAGCGGCAATTTCGCGCTCAATACGCTTGCCGCCCATCATCGTCCGCTCGCCGATGCCTTCGCGGGTTTCACCGGGCTTTCGGCCGAGGAGCGTTTCGCCATGGCCGAGTGGGAGGTCGAGGCAAGCGGCGCGCCGGTTCTTGCCGATGCGCTGGCCAGCTTTGACTGCAGGCTGGTGGAGGCCAAGGCGATGACGACACACTGGATCCTGATCGGCGAGGTCGTCAGCGTGAAGATGAGCGCGCCCGGCGAAGCCTTGCTATACTACAGGCGCGGCTATCACTACTTGTCGTGAAGTTCGGTCATCTCGAAAATACAATTGACCGATAATGCGTTTTCGTAGTATATAAAGCGCATACCAAATGAATATTAAGGGATTTTATCTGTATGTATTGCTGTAAAGGCAAGCTTACTGACGGTTTTTAGACGGCATATCAGGCATATGATTAGAGCCGCACCTCCTGAAGGACGTGCGGCTCTAATCATATTCAACGAATTGTGCCGGCGTCAGGCCTTGGCGGCGACCAGCATGAAGGCCGGGATCTCATCGCCGAAGCCGACCGGCGTGTGGTCGTCATCGCGATCGCGGCGACGCGGGCGCCGGCGATCATCATTGGCGGGCCTCTTGTCCTGAGGCGGAGCGGGCCTGCTGGCCTGGCTCGGTGCCGCCTTGCTGGCCGGCGCCGGTTTCGCGGCCTCGGACGGACGGGCCGTCTCCGCCTTTTCCTCGGCGGGCTTGCTGTCCGGCTTGCGCGACCTGCCCTTACGGGTGCGCGCGGCGGGCTTTTCGCCCTCGTCGTCGGCAGCGATCGTGCTGAGATCGCCGTCGGCATACTCGATCTTGCGATCGATCAGCTTCTCGATGGCGTCGACGAACTTGGCGTCCTTGGGGGCAACCAGCGTGAATGACGCGCCCTTGCGTCCGGCGCGGCCGGTGCGACCGATGCGGTGGACATAGTCCTCGGCATGGATCGGCACATCGTAGTTGAAGACGTGGCTGACATCGGGAATGTCGAGTCCGCGGGCGGCGACATCGGAGGCCACCAGCAACGGCAGCTTGCCGTCGCGGAAATTCTGCAGGATCGTGGTGCGCGAATGCTGATCCATGTCGCCATGAAGCGCGCCGCAGGGATAGTCGTGGCGCTGCAGCGAGCGTAAGAGGTCGGCGACCGACTTCTTGCGGTTGCAGAAGATGATCGCGTTTTTCAGATCGTCCTGCTTGTCGATGATGGCGCGCAGGGCCGCGCGCTTCTCATAGTCCTTGCCGCCGGTGGCGACGAGCTTCTGCTCGACGGTTGCCGCGGTGGAGGAGGGCGGAGCCACCTCGATGCGGGCCGGGTTCTGCAGGAACCGGTCTGCAAGCTTCTGGATCTCCGGCGGCATCGTCGCCGAGAAGAATAGCGTCTGCCGGGTAAACGGAATGAGCTTGGCGATCCGCTCGATATCGGGAATGAAGCCCATGTCGAGCATGCGGTCGGCCTCGTCGATGACCAGGATTTCCACGCCGGTCATCAAAAGCTTGCCGCGCTCGGTGTGGTCGAGCAGGCGGCCGGGCGTGCAGATCAGCACATCGGCGCCGCGTTCGATCTTGCGGTTCTGCTCCTCGAAGGAAACGCCGCCAATCAGCAGCGCGACATTGAGCTTGTGATTCTTGCCGTATTTGTCGAAATTCTCGGCCACCTGGGCCGCGAGTTCGCGGGTCGGCTCGAGAATCAGTGTGCGCGGCATGCGCGCCCTTGCCCGGCCGCGCTCCAGAAGCGTCAGCATCGGCAGCACGAAGGAAGCGGTCTTCCCGGTGCCGGTCTGGGCGATACCGCAAACATCGCGGCGCTCCAGCGCGGGCGGAATTGCGCCCGCCTGAATGGGCGTCGGTTCGCTGTAGCCGGCCTCGGTTACAGCGGAGAGTACTTTGGGACTGAGCCCAAGATCGGAAAATGAGGTCAAAGGAAAACGGGTTCCGTGTTTTCGTGACAAATTCGACGGCGCTTTCACCATCGTCATGCGTACGAGGGGCGGGATAGTCGCAAACGGCCCGAGAGTCAAGAAAACCGGGCGATCAAGGGCATTTCAACGCCGTGAAATGCCCTTTTGCCGGCAGTTACCCGCCGTTGACCGCCTCAAGCACGGCTTCGGCATGGCCGTCAGCCTTCACCTTGCGCCAGATGCGCTTGAGCGTGCCGTCCGGCGCGATCAGGAAGGTGGAGCGTTCGATGCCCATATAGGTCTTGCCATACATGCTCTTTTCCTTCCACACGCCATAGGCCTCGGCCACCGTATGATCCTCATCGGCGCCCAGCAGAACGGAAAGGTCGTGTTTCTTCGCGAATTTCGCATGGCTCTTGAGCCCGTCGGGCGAAACGCCCAGAACAATTGTGTTCGCCTTTTCAAAGCTTTCGGCAAGGGCCGTGAAGGCGATCGCCTCGACGGTGCAGCCCTTGGTGTCGTCCTTGGGGTAGAAGTAAAGCACCAGGTTCTTGCCCTGGGCGTCCGACAGCGTGAACGTCTCTTGCTCGGAAACCGGAAGGGAAAACGCGGGGGCCTCGTCGCCTTCTGTCAGTTCGGTCAAATTCTCACTCCTTTGTTCATTTAGCGTTCAAGCGGCGGTCGGCATAAATGGCGACCGGATGGAGGGTTGCGCGCTTGCCAGCGATGCGCTTCGTCGTGAATATGCCTTCAGAGATTCGCGCCGGGCAGACCTGTGTCAGCGCAGTTTATACGCTTACGGAGCGGCTTTGGACGACAGCAAGCAAAAAGATTCACTGATCAGAGGCGAGCGTACCCGTTTCGGCCGCGGCGAAAATGTTTCGCTCCACAAGCTGCCGTCGGCCCAGGCGCATGAGCCGATGATCGTGCGCGCGTCGACCCATCGCAGCTTCACGCGTCACTGCTTTCGTTTTCTGACGTTTTTCGGACTGATTGCCGGCGGTCTTCTCCTGCTCGTCTACTACGTGATCGAAAGCGGGTCGCTGGACCGGTTCCTGGCCGACAAGGCCAATGAGCAGATCGCGGCGGCGATGCCGGAGGGCTATCACGCCCGCATCGAAACCGCGCGGTTGAGACTGAGCGGTGATCTGGATTTGAACCTCAGCGTGCGCGGCGTGACGCTGCTCGGCCCCGAGGAGAAGCAGATCGCCTCGATCGGAACCATGGATTTTGCCGTCGACCCGGTAAAGCTCATCGGCGGGCAGGTCACCGTGAACTCGGTGTCGGTTGACGACATCGCGGTCGATTCCTCGGCGCTGCCCTCCACCGGCACGTTCCGCCTCACCGAGCACAGGGTCGACAGCCTGCCGGTTCTGGTCGAGCAGATGTTCACCCAGACCGATTTCGCCCGCGGCATTCTCACCGCCGCCGATACCCGCTCGATCTATCTGAGCGACATCGTGTTTCCGGTCGGCAGCGCGTCGCCGGGCAAATCCGTCAATGTCGATATCCGCGAGATCAACCTCAACCTCCTGGCCGATGGCATCCTGCGGGTCGATGGCGAAGTGCTG
>NZ_DEPM01000018.1:0-2717 GCF_002358775.1 Martelella sp. UBA3392 | reverse complement strand
ACGCAAAGCCTGCAGGCCGAGGTTTCCAACCTGTTGCTGACGCCGTTCCTGCTCAGGACGAAAGAAGACGGCGAACCGATGCTCGGTCTTGAGGGGACCGCGGACCTCGTGCTCTCCCTGGAGCGCGCGCGCGTCGACGGCGAGCCCGCGGTCGCCGCGCAGATCGATGTCGGCGCCGGCCGTTTCATCGCGGACTCGATCGCGCGGCCCTTCAACGACGCCAATCTGAACCTGATCTACGATACCGCCAAGAAATCGATCGAAATCAGCGATTCCTCGTTCGAATTCGACGGCAGCCGGTTTCCCTTCACCGCCGGGATCATCGATCTCGACCGCTATCAGCCGGATGCCACGGATGGGTATGCGCTCGACGTGCTGGTGCGGGGCGGACGTTTCAAGTCGCGCGAACCGGGCCTTCCGCCGCTGATCTTCGACGCCAAGTTCACCGGGGAATACCGCGCCTCGATCCCGCGCCTGCTGCTCGATGATATTTCGATCAGCTCGCCCCAGGGCATGATGGCGGCCTCGTTCAAGGCGGTGTTCGGCGATGCCAGCCCGGAACTCAGCTTCGGCGCCCGGATCGAGCGGATGGATACCGAGGCGGTCAAGCAGCTCTGGCCGTTCTGGATCGCCCGGAAGCCGCGCGAATGGGTCAGCCGCAATCTTCATGGCGGCGTGGTCACAAATGGCGACATCGCGATTTATCTCTCGGCCGGGCGTATCGAGGGGCCGGGCATTCCGGTCCAGCTCGACGAGACCGAGATGAAGGTCGCCTTCGATATCGATGACACCCGGATCACGCTCAGCGACCAGATGCCCGATGTCGAGCGCAGCGACGCCCGCGTCTCGATCAATGGCGGCCGGGTCGATGTCGAGATCAGGGACGGCTCGCTCAGCGTCGCCAAATCGCGCACGGTGAAGCTCGAGAAGGGGACCTTTGCGATCGCGGATACCTATTCCAAGCCGCTGACCGGGGTCGTCGACATCATGCTCGCCGGCGAAGTGCGCGATCTGGTGAAACTCGCCGAGGCGCCGCCGATCAACGCACTGAAATCGACGGATTTCACCTCCGATCAGTTTTCGGGCAACACCGAGGTCAATCTCAGGGCAAGCTTCCCGCTCGATCGGGATGTGGCCTTCGATCCGGTCTGGCATGTCGTGGCCGATGTCACCGATGGCGCGATCGCCACGCCGATCAACGGCCATCAGGTCAGCGGCCTCGACGGCCTTGTCGAGATCGTGCCCAGCCGGATCTCCTACGAAGGCAGCGGCAGCGCCGACGGCATACCGCTTGAGGTGCAGTGGAGCATGCCGCTCGGCAAGCCTGAAGAGAGGCCAGAGGGCGAGGAGGATGCGTCGGTTCTCTGGCTCTCGGGCAATCTGAACGACGCCCAGCGCAACCAGCTTGCCCCCGGACTTGACGATTATGTCAGCGGCCCGGTTTCCATCACGGTCGAAGGCGGCGATGAGGGCAATATGATCGCGGTCGACCTGCAGCAGACGACCCTGTCTCTGCCCTTCATCGGCTGGCAGAAGCCGTCCGGCGTTCCCGCGACGCTTTCGTTCACGCTCACGCCCGGCGAAAACGGCGTGACGACGCTCAACGATCTGCACCTGACGGGCAGCGGGCTCGGTGCCAGGGGGCAGGTGACGCTCGACAAGGAGGGCCTTCTGGCGGCGACGCTGACCGATGTCGCGATCTCGCCCGGCGACAGCGTTAATGTCGGCATGCAGCGCGGCAAGAGCGGGCTCGACGTGACCCTGACCGGCCGGTCCTTCTCGGCCAAGCCGCTGCTCGACCAACTTGTCAAAAGCGGCAATGGCGGTTCGATCGGCGGCGGGAGAAGCGGCGGCGGCAATGTCGACGTTCATTTCGATATTGCCCGCGTTTCCGGCGAAAACGACCGTCAGCTTTCCGGCGTCAATGGCGACATCAAGGTCCGCGCGGGCAAGATGGCCGATGCGACGCTGAAGGCGACCACCGCCTCGTCACAGCCGATGGCGCTTGCCGTGGCGCCTGATGGCGACCGGCAGTCGGTGTCGCTCAAGACCAGCGGCGCCGGCGCGCTGCTGCGCTTCCTTGGCATCTACCAGAAGATGACGGGCGGTTCGCTCAATCTCGACATGATCGAGACCGATGCCGGCTGGCAGGGCATGGCGACGTTGACGGATTTCCGGCTGATCAAGGACGAGCAGCTCAAGAAAATCCTGACGGACCCCACGGTCGGCAACGGCAAGAGCCTGAACGCCGCCTACAAGAACCAGATCAACGAGACCGACCAGCGCTTCCAGCGCGCCCAGGCGGTGATCGATATCTCAAATGGCGTGCTGCGGGTCTCCGACGCCTTCGTGCGCGGCGATCAGGTGGGCGCGACCATCAAGGGCGTGGTGCGCGATGCCGCCGGCAATATCGACATGACCGGCACCTTCATGCCGGCCTATGGGCTCAACCGGATTTTCGCGGAAATTCCGATCTTCGGCCCGCTGCTCGGCAACGGCAACGACAAGGGCCTGTTCGGCATCACCTTCCGGCTCACCGGCAAGACCGAAAAGCCGGAACTGATCGTCAACCCGCTCTCGGCCATCGCGCCCGGCGTGTTCCGCAAGATCTTCGAGTTTCAGTGATGTGAGGCTTCGCGGTTTGTCCTGATGATCACATTCAAGGGACTTATCCGCAGAGCCCCCAAGTCTTCTCGCCCCGGAGGGGAGAGATGTCG
>NZ_DEPM01000224.1:29061-40031 GCF_002358775.1 Martelella sp. UBA3392 | reverse complement strand
GCTGTTCAGGCCGACGGCCGCGCGCATCAATGCCGCTGCTCCCGTATCCCCGCAAAAGGGCGGGCGTCCGGGCGATGCAATGCCGCAGACATCATCGAATGATAATATAACGCCGAAACTGGGTAATAATAATCAGGTTTCGACTGAGCCGACCCAGGTTTTAGTTGGCTCTAAAAATAAGGCGCAAGATAGCCAGACCGTCGTTCAGTATTTTGACTCCGCAAGGTTCTGATTCCATTGTTTTAAGAAATGGACTACTTGCCGGCCTACTGACTTTGACGTAATGTGCCGCGATGAGCAGATTCGATCCCTTTGTCGCAATTGCGGACCCCAACCGGCGCCATCTTTTGATGGCGCTTCGTCGTGAACCCAAGACGGTTACCGAACTGTCGGAGGGGCTCCCCATCAGCAGGCCCGCGGTTTCGCAGCATCTGAAGGCGCTGCTCGACAGTGACTTGGTGCGGGTCACGCCCGTGGGCACAAAACGGTTCTATGCCATCAACCCCGAAGGGTTCGCCAGCCTTAATGCCTGGATACGCCAGTTCTGAGCGATTCGGGCGGTGAGGGCTGCGGACATCAGTCCGGCGCCCGTCCGGTCGAGGACCGGACCACGAGCTCCGGCCGCCACAATTCGCCGAAATCATCCGTCTCAGTGCCGTTTATGCGTTTGATCAGCCGTTCGGCGATCCGTTTGCCGGCGGTGCGCAGCGATGAGCGCGTGGTTGTCAGCGGCACGCTGAAGAGTTCCGGGCGCAGCAGCGGCAGGACATCGTCATAGGATATCAGCGAGATGTCCTCGCCAAGCGTCATGCCGGCCGCCTCGATCGCGCGCACGATGCCGAGCGCCTGTATCATGCTGGAACAGACGATCGCGCTCGGCGTTTCGGCAAGCGCCAGAAACCGCTCGGCGGCGCGCTGCCCATCGGCCTCCGTCATCTGCGTTGACACGTGAAAGCGGGGTTCGAGCGCGAGCCCAGCCTCGCGGCAGGCCTTGGCGACGCCATCGCGACGCCTGATGGCGAAGCCGAAATTTTCATCGCCATTGATTAGGGCGATGCGGCGGTGGCCAAGCTGCAGCAGCAGCCGGGTCGCATCGTAAAACGCGGCCTCGTTGTCGACATCGAGCGAGGGATAGGCATGCGGCGCATCGAAGAACCGGCCATGGACGATGAACGGCAGGCCGAAGGATTCCATCAAATCGATGCGCTGATCGTTCTCGCGGATATAGGCGAGGCACAACCCGTCGACATAGCCGCTGGTCGCAAGGCTTCGAAGCGCGGTGACCTCGTCGGCGGGGTCGGAGGGCATGACGACGAGGTGGAAATCCTCCGTCTGCGCCTGCTCACCGAGCCCGTTCAGGAATTCGCCGAAATGCAGATCCGAGATCACCTGGTCGCCGATCGGCATCAAGAGGCCGATCGAGCCGGCCTTGCCGGTCGCCAGCCGCTGGGCGGTCCGGTTCGGGCGGTAGCCGGTTTCGCGCGCGGCCTTCATCACGCGCTCGCGCGTGGCGGCGTTGACTTCCGGATAGCCATTCAGGGCGCGGCTCACCGTGGTCGGAGACAGGCCGAGCCGGGCCGATAATTGCTTCAGGTTCACATCCATCCTCCCACATGCCCGGGCCCCTTTCGCCATGCGCCCTGCCGGCTTTGCTGTCACGCTGGCCGTGCAGGGTTTGAGGACTTTTCAATCCTGACTTCGCGGCGGGCTGAGCCGGCGTGCCGGGCTTCATTGCAAATGCTTGATGCGGCTGCAACTTCCGGCTTCGTGTTTCCTTTCCGCTCTCCTCAAAGCGTTTTGGGGAAACTTGAAATTCATCAAAGCGATTGATGGGATTGTTTTCAAGTCGCCGTCAAGAAAATTATTCAAACCGAGACAAATCATCCAAAATTTCGCCTGTTTTTGACGCGGGGGGTTGACTCCTGACCCTTGCGCGAGAAATGGTTGAAGGTGTCAAAGCGCTTTGAATAAAGTGCCGAATGACAACCAAGGCCCGCGACAGGGCCCTATGTGATGGGAGGTAAATCACATGAACAGAGCTCTTCTGACCGGCGTTGCCACGCTGGCGCTTTTCGCCGGCGCGGCCAGCGCCGCCGATCTTAAATTCCCCGTTGGCGAGGATTCCCGCTTCAACTGGGACAGCTACAACCAGTTTGCCGAAGCCCATGGCGACATTTCGGGCCAGACGCTGACGATCTTCGGTCCCTGGCTCGGCCCGGACAAGGATCTGGTCGAAAGCGTGATCGCCTATTTCGAGGAAGCCACCGGCGCCGATGTGCAGTATTCCGGTTCGGACTCCTTCGAGCAGCAGATCGTGATCGACACCCAGGCCGGCAGCCCGCCGAACATCGCCGTGTTCCCGCAGCCGGGCCTTGCCGCCGATCTGGCCGCCAAGGGTCTGCTGACCAAGCTTCCGGCCGAAGTCGGCGAATTCCTTACCGAGAATTACGCCGCCGGCCAATCCTGGGTCGATCTGTCGAGCTATGCCGGCAAGGACGGCGAGAAGGCGCTTTATGCGTTTCCCTACAAGGCCGACGTGAAGTCGCTGGTCTGGTACGTGCCGGACAATTTCGACGATGCCGGCTATGAAGTGCCGGAAACCATGGAAGAGCTGAAGGCGCTGACCGAGCAGATCGTCGCCGATGGCGGCACGCCCTGGTGCATCGGTCTCGGTTCCGGCGGCGCCACCGGCTGGCCGGCAACCGACTGGGTCGAGGACATGGTTCTGCGCACGCAGCCGCCGGAAGTCTACGACCAGTGGGTCACCAACGAAATTCCGTTCAACGATCCGCGCATCGTCAACGCGATCGATGAATTCGGCTGGTTCGCCAAGAACGACAAGTTCGTCGATGGCGGCGCTGCCGCCGTGGCGTCCACCGACTTCCGCGACAGCCCCAAGGGCCTCTTCTCGTCGCCGCCGAAGTGCTACATGCACAAGATGGCCTCGTTCATCCCGTCCTTCTTCCCGGAAGGTACCGAGCTTGGCCTGGATGCGGACTTCTTCTACTTCCCGGCCTATGAAGGCGAAGATCTCGGCAAGCCGGTTCTCGGCGCTGGCACGCTGTTCGGCATCACCAAGGACAGCCCCGCGGCCCAGGCCTTCATCGAATTCCTGGAAACCCCGATCGCGCATGAAGTGTGGATGGCACAGTCCGGCTTCCTGACGCCGTTCACCGGCGTCAACCCGGAAGCCTATGCCAATGACGCGCTACGCGGCCAGGGCGAGATCCTGACGGAAGCGACCACGTTCCGCTTCGACGGTTCCGACCTGATGCCGGGCAAGATCGGCGCGGGCGCGTTCTGGACCGGCATGATTGACTTCGTCGGTGGTCAGTCCGCCGAGCAGGCTGCCACGAAAATCCAGAACACCTGGGACTCGATCAAGTAACGGTCGAAAGATCCATCAGGATTTGCAAAGATAGACCGGGCCGTTCGCGGCCCGGTCGCCCTGTCTGAGGCGTGCCTGGTTGCCAGATGGCGGCCGGTGCGGCAGACTTCTGAAAGCGCGCTTCGCCAAGGGGGATTCCGGTCTTTGGAACGCGCGGCACAACAAAGGGGCCCGGCCATGAGCCGTGGCGGCCCGAAATAAGCTGAACGGCGCGGCGACCTGCCGATGCACAGCCGTTACGGGGAGTGAAAGGCGTGGAACAAATCATCAAAGCCTTGCTGGCCGTCGTCATAGGCGTGGCCGCCGCCATGATCTATTTTTATGGCACCAACAAGCTGCTCGACATCATCTTTCCGTCCGAGACGAAGGATCCGGCGCAGGGCGTGCGCAATCTGCGCATCTCCGGCATGATCCGCCCCTGGCTGTTCCTGCTGCCGGCGCTGTTGTCGCTCGGAATCTATCTGGTCTATCCGGTTTTCGCCTCGCTCTGGTATTCGGTGCATGGTCCTTCGGGCGACACCTATGTCGGGGCGGCGAACTATGTCTGGATGTTCAACGATTCCGAATTTCGCGAATCGATGTTCAACAACATGCTCTGGCTGATCTTTGTGCCAGCGCTTTCGACCTTTTTCGGCCTCATCATCGCCTGGCTGACCGACCGCATCTGGTGGGGTTCCTTCGCCAAGATGATGATCTTCATGCCGATGGCGATCTCGTTCGTCGGCGCCTCCGTCATCTGGAAGTTCGTCTATGACTATCGCGGCGACGGCGCCGACCAGATCGGCATCCTGAACGCGATCATCGTGGCCATGGGAGGCGAGCCGCATGTCTGGATCGCCATGCCGTTCTGGAACAATTTCTTCCTGATGATCATCCTGCTCTGGATCCAGACTGGGTTCGCCATGGTGCTGCTGTCGGCGGCGCTGCGCGGCATTCCGGAGGAAACCATCGAGGCGGCGGTGATCGACGGAGCCAACGGCCTGCAGATATTCTTCAAGATCATGGTGCCGCAGATCTACAACACCATTGCCGTTGTCTGGACCACGATCACCATCATCGTGCTCAAGATTTTCGATATCGTTCTCGCGATGACCAACGGGCAGTGGAATACCCAGGTGCTCGCCAATCTCATGTTCGACTGGATGTTCAGGGGCGGGGGCGATTTCGGCCGTGGCGCCACGATCGCGATCGTCATCATGGTTCTGGTTATCCCGATCATGGTCTGGAATATCCGCAATTCGCGCAAAGAGATGGAGGGCCGGTAAATGCACTCGCACAAGAAATCGCCGCTGGTCTGGTTCTCCCATATCACCGTGCTTCTGCTGGTGATCCTGTGGACCATTCCGACCTTCGGCCTGCTGGTCACGTCGCTGCGCGACAAGGACCAGATCGTGGCTTCCGGCTGGTGGACGTCGCTTGCGACCTCGACCCAGAACCTGATCTACCGCGCACCGGGCGCGGAGGGGCAGACCGAAGAGGGGGGACTCTACGTCATTACCGGCAATGCGCTCGACGGGGCCGGCGGCAAGGTTTCCCGCTTCGGCACGACGTCGCTCAGGCCCACGGAATTTGAGGCCGGCGAGACCGCGGACATGGGCGACGGTCAGGAACTCACCGTCGAATCCGATGGCGAATTCCGCATGACCTCGCCGGAGCCCTTCGGCAAGCGCGGCCAGCGCATTTTCGTGACGGCGAAGATACCGCCGCGCTTCACGCTTGAGAACTATCGCAATGTCCTGACCTCGGAAGGCATCGGTCAATCCTTCCTGAACTCGCTGACGGTCGCGATCCCCTCGACCATCATTCCGGTTCTGGTGGCGGCCTATGCGGCCTATGCGCTGTCGTGGATGAAGTTCCCGTTCCGCAACCTGCTGCTCGCCGTCATCGTCGGCCTGCTGGTGGTGCCGCTCCAGATGTCGCTGATCCCGCTTCTGAAGATGTATAACTGGATCGGCGACATATTCGGCGTGCCATCCAAGACCTATGTCGGGATATGGCTGGCGCATATGGGCTTCGGACTGCCGCTCGCGATCTACCTGTTGCGCAATTATATCGCCGGCCTGCCGCGCGAGATCATGGAATCGGCCCGCGTCGACGGCGCGAACGACTTCATGATCTTCCGCAAGATCATCCTGCCGCTGTCCTACCCGGCGCTCGCCTCCTTCGCGATCTTCCAGTTCCTGTGGACCTGGAACGACCTGCTGGTGGCGACCGTGTTCCTCGGCAATAGCGAGCAGACCATCGTGCTGACGGCAAGGCTGCGCGAACTGCTCGGATCGCGCGGCGGCAACTGGGAAATCCTGACGGCCTCCGCCTTCATCTCCATCATCGTGCCGCTCATCGTGTTCTTCGCGCTGCAACGCTATCTGGTGCGCGGCCTGCTGGCGGGCTCGGTCAAGGGCGGCTGACGCCGCCTTACGCCCTGCCTGCGATACTGACAAGAAAAGACAAGAAAATGAACGATACCAATAACAAGGCCATCGACAAGGATTGGTGGCGCGGCGCCGTCATCTACCAGGTCTATCCGCGCTCGTTTCAGGACAGCAACGGCGATGGCGTCGGCGATATCCGCGGCATTGCCGAACGGCTGGATTATATCGCCGGCCTCGGGGCCGATGCGGTCTGGATCTCGCCGTTCTTCACCTCGCCGATGAAGGATTTCGGCTACGACGTGTCGAACTACAAGGACATCGACCCGATGTTCGGCACGCTCGCCGATTTCGACGCGATGATCGAGAAGGCCCATGAACTGGGCCTCAAGATCATGATCGACCTGGTGCTGTCGCATACCTCCGACCAGCATCCCTGGTTCGTCGAGAGCCGGTCGAGCCGCGATAATCCCCGCGCCGACTGGTATGTCTGGGCAGACGCCAAGCCGGATGGCTCGCCGCCCAACAACTGGCTGTCGATCTTCGGCGGCTCGGCATGGCAGTGGGACAGCCGCCGCCTGCAATACTACATGCACAATTTCCTGGTCTCGCAGCCGGACCTCAACTTCCACAATTCCGAGGTTCAGGACGCGCTGCTCGATGTCGCCCGGTTCTGGCTCGATCGCGGCGTTGACGGCTTCCGCCTCGACACGATCAACTTCTACTTCCATGACCAGCAACTGCGCGACAATCCGGCGCTTGCGCCCGAGCTTCGCAACGACCAGACGGCGCCGGCGGTCAATCCCTATAACTATCAGGAACACCTCTACGACAAGAGCCGTCCGGAGAATCTGGAATTCCTGAAACGCCTGCGCGCGGTGATGGAGGAATATCCCGCCGTTGCGGCCGTTGGCGAGGTTGGCGACAGCCAGCGCGGTCTCGAGATCGTCGGCGAATATACCTCCGGCGGCGACAAGATGCAGATGTGCTATGCCTTCGAATTCCTCGCCCCGCAGCCGGTGACGCCGAAGCATGTGGTCAACTCGATCAACGCCTTCGATGCCGCCGCGCCCGAGGGCTGGGCCTGCTGGGCATTCTCCAACCACGACGTGGTCCGTCATGTCAGCCGCTGGGGCGCGGGCATCGAGGACAAGGCGGCCTATGCCAAGATGCTGGCCTCGCTGTTGATGACGCTCAAGGGCTCGATCTGCCTTTATGAGGGCGAGGAACTGGGCCTGACCGAGGCCGACATCGCCTTCGAGGACCTGCAGGACCCCTATGGCATCGAGTTCTGGCCGGAATTCAAGGGCCGCGACGGCTGCCGCACGCCGATGGTCTGGCAGGCCGGCGCGGTTAATGCCGGCTTCTCCACGGCGGAGAAGACCTGGCTGCCGGTCTCGCCCGATCATGTGATGAAGGCGGTCGACGTTCAGCAGGACGAGGACGGATCGGTGCTGGAGCACTACCGGCGTTTCCTCGCGCTACGCAAAAGCCATCCGGCGCTGGCCAGAGGCGGGATCGCGTTTCATGAAGCCGACGATGATGCCGTGCTGATTTTCACCCGTCATCTGGGCGACGAGCGTGTTCTTTGCGTATTCAACATCTCGGCGGCGTCCGTGACGGCGCGTCTGCCGGATGGCGCATGGGACGGGCTTGAAGGAACCGGCTTCTCGTGCGAGGCCGAGGGCAATACGATAAAACTTCCTGCCTGGGGCGCATATTTCGCCCGCAAGGGCGCTTAGGGAAAGGGGCGGTAATGACTGGTGTAACACTCAAGGATGTGAAGAAATCCTACGGCAATGTCGAAGTCCTTCACAAGATCGACCTGGACATCCAGCCGGGTGAGTTCGTCGTCTTTGTCGGACCGTCCGGATGCGGCAAGTCGACGCTTCTCAGGATGATCGCCGGGCTGGAGGAAATCTCCGGCGGCACGATCGCGATCGAGGACCAGGTGGTCAATGACATTCCGCCCTCCAAGCGCGGCATCGCCATGGTGTTCCAGACCTATGCGCTCTATCCGCATATGTCGGTCTACGACAACATGGCTTTCGGCATGCGCATCGCCAAGGAGAGCAAGGAAGAGATCGACCGCCGCGTGCGGGCTGCCGCCGACATGCTGCAGATCACGCCCTATCTTGACCGCCTGCCGAAGGCGCTTTCGGGCGGCCAGCGTCAGCGCGTGGCGATCGGCCGCGCCATCTGCCGCGATCCGAAGGTGTTCCTGTTCGACGAGCCGTTGTCGAACCTCGATGCCGCGTTGCGCGTGGCGACCCGCATCGAGATCGCCAAGCTCAACGAGAAGATGCCCGATACCACGATGATCTACGTGACCCACGACCAGGTCGAGGCGATGACGCTCGCCGATCGGATCGTGGTGCTCTCTGGCGGCTACATCGAACAGGTCGGCGCGCCGCTGGAGCTTTACGAACGGCCCGCAAACCTGTTCGTGGCCCAGTTCATCGGTTCGCCGGCCATGAACATCATGCCGGTCAAGATCACCCGCGCGGGCGAGACCACCGAGGTTGAGCTCAAGGACGGCAAGCGTTTCGAGGTGCCGGTCAAGACGCCCGAAAAGGATGTCGGCAAGAAGGCAAGCTTCGGCGTGCGGCCCGAGGATGTGCGCGAGGCCGCCGAGGGCGAGGACTTCCTGTTCGAAGGCAAGATCGCGATCATCGAGGCGCTGGGCGAGGTGACGCTGATCTATATCGAGGGCGATCTCATCGACGAGGATCCGATCATCGTCAAGCTGCCCGGCATCCACAAGGGCAAGCCCGGCGATGTGATGCGCTTCGTTGCCGACTCGGAAAGGCTGCACCTCTTCGACGAAAGCGGCCACAGCTACCTTTACCGCTGATCGCATCCGCCGCGCCCACGCAAAAAAAAGCCCGCCAGGCATTCGCCGGCGGGCTTTTCTGTATTCTTCGCCGCGGGAGGGGGCACAGCGAAGAATGAATGGCGGACAGGGGGACGTCCGCCATTCGGGAGATCAGAACTTGTAACCGACGCGGGCCATGACGCGGTTGGACGTGTAGTCCTTCGCTTCGAAACCGGTCAGAGCGCCGTCGAAGTCCTTCTTGCCGAAGTCGGTGTATCGGTATTCCAGACCGGCAAAGACGTTGTTGCTCAGCGCGTAGTCAACACCGGCGCCGACGGTCCAGCCGTTGAACGCCTGGTCCTGGTCGAGGCCAGCACCGTCGATATAGCCGTTGGCAATCGCCCAGCCGCCGGTTGCGTAGATCAAAGCCTTGTCAAACGCGTAACCAAGACGGGCGCGAACCGAACCTTCCCAGTCGGAACCGGCCTTTACCGTGAAGGGCGCGCCGACATTATAGTCCTGCTCGTTCCAGTTATAGTCGAGCTCGCCTTCAACACCGAGAACGACGTTGTTGCTGAACTGGTAGTTGTAGCCGGCGAAACCGCCGAGCTTGCCGCCATCGAAATCGTCGCTGCCGACCTGGGTGCCGTTGAAGTTGAGGTTGGCGGTCGCCCAATCGTAGCCGCCGGTGCCACCGAGGTAGAAGCCGGTCCAGCTGAAGGTCTGGGGGATGACCTGCGGAGCGACATAGGGTTCGGCTGCAGGCGTCATGACCACGTCAGCGGCTTGGGCAGCGGCGCCCATGGCGACGAAAGCGGCGGAAGCGAGAAGAATCTTTTTCATTACTTTGTACTCCTTCGATGTGTTTCACCTAGTGTCTAGATAGGTGATTTAATCAATCGATCAAATTAACTTTGCACATCCCGCGCACTTGGTTGGGAGCTGTTGCTGGAATGTTACAGTGTCCCCTGCTCGATTGACCCTTGCCTTGGAAACGAAATAGGCCCGGGATTTGTTTCCCGAGCCGACGATTATTGGTGGCGTGTGTTTATTTCGTGGCAGCAAGGCGCACGAATTGGGGCGGCCATTCACGTAATGCGAATGATCTTAACGATCACTCGAAAAACACGCTGGCGCCGTGATCGGCCGTGCCGACATGATGGCGGAACGGGGCGAACAGTTCCCGCCCCATGCCGTACTCATTGCCGGTGAGATCGGCTTCCGCAAGCGGGCGCGCATCGAACTCTTCCGCCGGCACCAGAACCTCCAGCGTCCCGGCCTCGGCATCGAGCCGCATCCGGTCGCCGGTGCGGATCTTCGCGATCGGCCCGCCGTCCTTTGCTTCCGGCGTTACGTGGATGGCGGCCGGCACCTTGCCGGAAGCCCCGGACATGCGCCCGTCGGTAACCAGCGCCACCTTGTAGCCGCGGTCCTGCAGCACGCCGAGCGGCGGGGTCAGGCGGTGAAGCTCCGGCATGCCGTTCGATTTCGGGCCCTGGAAGCGGACGACCGCGATGAAGTCGCGGTTGAGGTCGCCGGCCTTGAAGGCCGTCTGCAGTTCCTGCTGGTCGTGGAACACGATCGCCGGGGCCTCGATCACGCGGCGCTCCGGCTTGACGGCGGAGATCTTGATCACCGCCTTGCCGATATTGCCGGCAAGCATCTTCAGCCCGCCATTGGGCTGGAACGGCTTGTCATGGGTGGTCAGCACCTTCGGGTCGGCGCTCGGGCCGTCGCCGATCGGTTCGCGCAGCACAGTGCCATCACTATTGAGCTTCACGTCGATCGCATAGGCTTCCATGCCTTCGCCGAACACGGTGCGGACATCGTCGTGCAGGAAGCCGGCGTTGAGAAGCTGGCGGATGAGATAGCCCATGCCGCCGGCGGCGTGGAAATGGTTCACGTCGGCAAGCCCGTTCGGATAAACGCGGGCAAGCAGCGGCACGATATCGGAGAGTTCGGAGATATCCTGCCAGGAGAGCTGGATGCCGGCGGCTCGCGCCATCGCCACAAGATGCATGGTGTGGTTGGTGGAGCCGCCGGTGGCGTGCAGGCCGACCACGCCATTGACGATCGAGCGCTCGTCGATCATCTGGCCGACGGGCGTGAACTCGTTGCCGTCAACGGTGATCGCGAAGGCGCGCTTCACCGCCTCCTTTGTCAGCGCATCGCGCAGCGGCGTATTGGGGTTGATGAACGAGGCGCCCGGCATGTGCAGGCCCATCATCTCCATCAGCATCTGGTTGGAGTTGGCGGTGCCGTAGAAGGTGCAGGTGCCGGGACCGTGATAGGATTTCGATTCCGATTCCAGCAGTTCCTTGCGCCCGACCTTGCCCTCCGCATAGAGCTGGCGGATATGCGATTTCTCGTCATTGCCCTGGCCGGTGGTCATGGGACC
>NZ_DEPM01000224.1:5978-28681 GCF_002358775.1 Martelella sp. UBA3392 | reverse complement strand
AGGCCGGGGACGATCTTGTCGCAGACGCCGAGATAGACGGCGGCATCGAACATGTTGTGCGACAGGCCGACGGCGGCCGACATCGCGATCAGATCGCGCGAAAACAGCGACAGCTCCATGCCGGGCTGGCCCTGGGTAACGCCGTCGCACATCGCCGGCACCCCGCCTGCGACCTGCGCCACGCCGCCGGCCTCGCGCGCGGCTTCGCGGATCAGCGCCGGGTAGGTCTCGAACGGCTGATGGGCCGAGAGCATGTCGTTATAGGATGTGATGATGCCGAGATTGGGGACGGTATCGCCCGAAAGCGCATCCTTCTCGGCGGGGGAACAGACCGCAAAGCCGTGCGCGAGGTTGCCGCAGGACAGAACGGAGCGATGGACGCCCTTCGCGATCGCCTGGGAGACGCGATCGAGATAGGCTTCACGGGTTGGCTTGGACCGCTCGACGATGCGAGCGGTTATTTCTGCAATACGGGGATCGGCGGTCATGGGCTTTTCCTGTGCTTTGCGGAAGGCGCCCGGCAGAATGTGTCAGGGCGCCCAGTATATTTCCACGGGTGAGGAGGCGCGGGTGAGAACGGCTCGGATGGGCATTTCCGCCTCGTCATCGCCGGAGAGCGCCTTGTTCAGAACATCCTTCTTGGCCTCGCCTTCGATATGCATCACCAGAAGGCCTGCATTTTCGAGGCTGGAGAAGCTGAAGGTCAGCCGGGCTTCGCCGGCGCCTTCGGCATGAATGGCCATCACGCCGGTGGGCGTTGCCTTGTCGAGCGCCTTTGCAAGCGTGTCGCCTCCCGGGAAGAACGAGGCCGTGTGGCCATCGGTTCCCATGCCCAGCACCACGACATCGAAGGGCAGGCTCGCGGCCGTCACCTTGTTGGTCACGATATCGGCCGCTTCCTCTGCGGTTTCCACCTTCTGGTAGAGCGGGATGAAGCGGGCGCTGGCGGCTGGACCCTTCAGCAGGTTTTCCTTCACCAGAAGGTGGTTCGAGCGCGGATTGTCCTCCGGCACGAACCGCTCGTCGACCAGGGTGATGGTCACTTTTTCCCAGTCGATCGGCGCCGACGACAGCGCGCGGAAGAAGGCCTTCGGCGTCGACCCGCCGGAAACGGCGAGCGAGGCCATGCCCTTGTCGGCGATCGCGGCGGCAAGCTTGCTAGCGACGGCCGCGGAAAGGGCCGCGGCCAGATCAACGCCGTTTTCGAATGTGTGCATCGTCTCTGTCATCTCGCCCACCCTCACAGCGGCTCGTGCCAGGTGCGGCCGTCGCGCTCGATCAGCGCGATCGCCTTGGATGGGCCCCAGGTGCCGGCAGTGTAGCCGTGAACCGGCTGATTGGTCTCTTCCCAGGCCTTGAGAATCGGGTCGCACCAGCGCCAT
Source organism: Martelella sp. UBA3392 (assembly GCF_002358775.1). Classification (NCBI taxonomy): domain Bacteria; kingdom Pseudomonadati; phylum Pseudomonadota; class Alphaproteobacteria; order Hyphomicrobiales; family Aurantimonadaceae; genus Martelella; species Martelella sp. UBA3392. The sequence continues at coordinate 27,299 of NZ_DEPM01000224.1, read as the reverse complement.
GCCTCCTCGACTTCGTCGCGGCGCATGAACAGCGTCTGGTTGGCGCGCACCACGTCGAGCAGCAGGCGCTCATAGGCATCCGGGTTGCGGACGTCGAAGGCCTGGGCGAAGCTCATGTCGAGCGCAACCTGGCGCAGGCGCATGCCGCCGGGTCCGGGATCCTTGATCATCAGCCACTGCTTCACGCCCTCGTCCGGCTGCAGGCGCAGCACGAGCTGGTTGGCCGCGATCCGTCCGGCGCCCGGGCCGAAGATCGAATGCGGAATTTCCTTGAAGGTGATGACGACTTCCGAAAGCCGGCTGGCGAGCCGCTTGCCGGTGCGGATGTAGAAGGGTACGCCCGCCCAGCGCCAGTTTTCGATCTCGGCCTTGATCGCGACAAAGGTTTCGGTGTCGGATTCGCCGCCGAGCTCCTCGAGATAGCCCTTGACGGCGCCGCCCTTGGAGGCGCCGGCGCGGTACTGGCCGCGAACGGTCATCGTGCTGGCGTTATCCTCGGTGATCGGCTTCAGCGAGCGCAGCACCTTGAGCTTTTCGTCGCGAACGGCCTCGGATTCCATCGAAGAGGGCGTTTCCATCGCAACCATGCAGAGCACGTTGAGGATGTGGTTCTGCACCATGTCGCGCAGCGCGCCCGACTTGTCGTAGTAGCCGGCGCGGCCCTCAAGCCCGACCTCCTCACCGACCGTGATCTGGATATGGTCGATATGATTGGCGTTCCACAGCGGCGCGTAGAGCATGTTGGCGAAACGCAGCGCCATCAGGTTCTGCACCGTCTCCTTGCCGAGATAGTGGTCGATGCGGAAGACCTGTTCCTCGTGGAAGGTCTTGGCGATCATGTTGTTGAGTTCCAGCGCGGAGGCGAGGTCGCGGCCGAGCGGCTTTTCAACGACGATGCGGGTCTGCTTGGTGATCAGCTTGTGGTCGCGAATGCCGTCGCAGATCGGGCCGAAGATCGAGGGGGCGACGGCCATGTAGAAGGCGCGCACCCGGTCCTTGCCGGGCTCCAGCATTTTCTTGAGCGCGTCCCAGCCTTTGTTGGTGGTGGCGTCGACCGGTACATATTCGATCCGTGCGAGGAATTTGGCGACCTCGTCCTTGTCGTATTCGCCGTCCTTCAGATGCTCCTTCAGCGCCTTGTCGGCATGCTCGCGGAACTGCTCCGAGGTCAGCTCGGAACGCGAGGCGCCGATGATGCGCGTCGGGTCGGTGAACTGTCCCGCAATCTGGCGGTGGTAAAGCGCGGGGAGAAGCTTGCGCTCGGTCAGGTCTCCGGTTGCGCCGAAGACAACATAGTCGAAGGGGTCGACGGGGATCATTTGACTGCTCATGGTCAGTCCTCTCAATCGTCAGCTGGTTGGCGGTGTTTTATCAAATCGATTTAAAAATGCCAGTCCGATTTCGAAAAAATCGGACATGGGCGAGAAAATGCAATCGGTCTTTCATCGGTCGGTCTCGGTCGTGAAGCGCTCGCGGGCCGGGTGCCGGCGCGCAAGCGCGAAAAAGAAGTCAACTAGATCAGGTCGCGAAGCGCGAACCATGTGAGGGCGAGGAACAGCAAGGGCTTGCGCAGCCGCTCGCCGCCGGGAAAGGCGGGGATTTCGAGGTCGCGGTAAAGCCCGAGATCCTGCGAGCGCCCCGCGATCTCGTCGGCATAAAGCTTGCCGCAATAATTCGACAGCATGACGCCATGGCCGGAAAAACCGCCGATCGAGGTGACGCCCGGCATGATCTCGTCCACCAGCGGCCGGCGCGGAAGGGTGATGCCCACCGATCCGCCCCAGGCATGGGTGATGTCGACATCGGCCAGTTGCGGATAGACCTGCACGATCTGGCGGTGGAGATGTTTGGAGACGTTTTTCGGATCATCGGCGGAATAGACCTCGCGCCCGCCGAACAGCAATTCTCCGGTCGGTGCCTTGCGAAAGTAGCGCACCACGAACCGGCTGTCATCGACCGATTCGAAGCCCGGCAATATCTTCAGCGCCTTGGGGAGCCGGGTGGTTGCGGCGATGAAGGAGCGGATCGGCATGATCTTCGCCGCCGTTTTCGGTTCGAGGTGCTCCTGAATATAGCCGTTGCAGGCGATCAGGGCCCGGTCGGCGGTAATCGTGCCACGCTCCGTCTCCACCGCTATCTTACCGTCGGCGCGGTCGATGTTGAGCGCCTTCGTCATTTCGTACAGGCGCGCGCCGGCCTTGGCCGCCGCCTTCGCCGTGCCCACCAGCAGTTTCAGCGGATGGATATGGCCGGTGCCGATATCGCGCAGGCCGCAGTAATAATGGTTGGAACCGAGCCGTTCCGCGGTCTCCTGCTTGCTCATGAACGACAGATGCGGATAGTCATAGCGTTCCGCCAGCGCCTCTGCGTGATGGCGATAGGTGTATTCCATGTTGCGCTTGTGGGCGACGGAAAGCTGGCCCGGCGTGAAGTCGATATCGATCTTCTGGGCGCGGGCGAAATCGAGCAGATGGGACTTGGCGTCCTCGGCCATGCGGAAAAACGCGAGCGAGCGCGCCTTGCCGAGCTTGTGCTCCATTTCTTCCGGCCACCAGTGCTGGCCGGTGCCGAGCTGGCCGCCATTGCGCCCCGATGCGCCGTCGCCGAAACGGGCTGCGTCGACCAGCACCACGTCAACGCCGTCGACCGCCAGTTGATAGGCCGCCTGAAGGCCGGTGAAGCCGCCGCCGACGACAATGACGTCAGCACTGGTCGAGCCGTCAAGCTGCGGATAGGTCGGCCGGTCGGCAAGCGTTGCCTGATACCAGGAAAGGCCCGGCGCAATCGGGCTTTGCCATTTCATTCGCGAAGGCCTCCGTCATCAAGGGTCGGTTACTGTTACACGTGAAGGAGCAGAAATTCCCGTTCCCACGGGCTGATCACCTCCATGAAGGTTTCGAATTCGCCGCGCTTGATTCCCGCATAGAGGTCGATGAACTCGTGCGACAGCACGGGAACGAGCGCCGTTTCGGCCTCCATCAGCGCCAGCGCTTCCAGCAGGCCGCGCGGCAGGTCGACAATGCCCTCATTGGCGGTGTCGGCCGTGGGCGCGGAGGGGTCCGCAAGGTTCTCGATGCCGAGATAGCCGCAGGCGAGCGAGGCGGCAAGCGCCAGATAGGGGTTGGCGTCGGAGCTCGGCAAGCGGTTTTCGACGCGCCGCGAATCCGGATCGGAAACCGGGATGCGGAACGCGGTGGTGCGGTTGTCATAGCCCCAGGCGGTGTTGACCGGGCAGGCCATGTCGGGGGTGAGACGGCGGTAGGAGTTCACATAGGGCGCCATCATCACCAGCGTGGACGGCACATATTTCTGCATGCCGCCGATGAAGTGGAAGAATTCCGGCGAGGGCTCGCCGTTTTCCAGCGAGAACACGTTGCGGCCGGTCTCGATATCGATCAGCGACTGGTGAATATGCATCGCCGAGCCCGGCTGGCCCTGCATCGGCTTGGCCATGAAGGTGGCGAAGGTGCCGTGCTTGGTGGCCGCTTCCCGGATGGTGCGCTTGAAATAGAACACCTGGTCGGCAAGCTCCAGCGGATCGCCATGGCGGAGATTGATCTCCAGCTGGGCCGGGCCTTCCTCGTGGATGAGCGTGTCGATCTCCAGCCCCTGCGCCTCGCAGAAGTGGTAGATGTCGTCGATGAGTTCATCGAACTCGTTGATGCCGGCAATCGAATAGGCCTGACCGGCGACGATCGGGCGTCCGGAGCGGCCGACGGGCGGAACCAGCGGCAGGTCCGGATCGTCGTTCTTGGCCACCAGATAGAATTCGATTTCGGGCGCGACCACCGGACGCCAGCCCTTCTTCTCGTAAAGCTCCACCACGCGCTTCAGCACGTTGCGCGGTGTGTAGGGCACTTCCTCGCCATCGGAGCCGACGACGTCGCAGATCACCTGCGCGGTCGGATCGCTTTCCCAGGGCACCGTCGTCAGCGTCGACAGGTCCGGCACGAGCTTGAGGTCGCTGTCGCGCGGCTCGTAGCGGAAGCTGCCGCTTTCATCCGGATAGTCGCCCGAAATCGTGTGGCGGTAGAGCGCGGAGGGGAGCGCCAGCGAGGTGTTGGAGGTGAACTTCGAGGTCGGCATCATCTTGCCGCGCGGCACGCCGGCAAGGTCCGGGGTGATGCATTCGATATCCTCGATGCCGCGCGCCTTCAGCCAGCGCGCTGCATCCTTCCAGTCCGCGACGCCGCGCGCGGAGGCGGGCGAGGACAGCACGGTTGGCTTCTTCGCCCGTTTGATTCTGCTGCTTTGGGTTTTGCTTGCGGCTTTCATGGAGATTTTTTTGGCTGGCATTTTTCTCGCCGGTTGTCATTGCGGTTTGCTGTATCATAAACACCCCTGACGCGTTGGCGAGGGGGCAAGTTGAGTTTCTGTCTCAAAGCCCGATGCCGCGTTGGGGATAACAGGCGCATGAAAGATTATGATGTCATTGTCGTGGGGGCCGGGGCTGCCGGTCTGATGTGCGCGGCCCGCGCCGGAAGGCGCGGCCGCCGCGTGCTGCTGATCGACCATGCGAAAAAGCCAGGCGAGAAGATCCGGATCTCCGGCGGCGGGCGCTGCAATTTCACCAATATTCACGCCGGTCCACGTAATTTCATCTCCGAAAACCCGCATTTCGCCAAATCCGCGCTGGCGCGCTACACCCCGCGCGATTTTCTCGATCTGGTCGAGAGCCACGGTATCGCCTGGCACGAGAAGACGCTGGGCCAGCTGTTCTGCGACGGGTCGGCGCGCGAGATTATCGCCATGCTGATGGAAGAATGCGCCAAAGGCGGCGTCACGGTCGCGCTCGAAACCACCGCCAGCGATATCGCCCGCATTGGCGAGCGGTTCACGATGCGGCTGAACGGCGAAACGGCATCATGCGCTGCGCTGGTGATCGCGACCGGCGGCAAATCGATCCCGAAAATGGGGGCGACCGGTTTCGCTTATGATGTGGCCGCGGGTTTCGGGATTTCGGTGGTGGAGCCGCGGCCCGGCCTGGTGCCGTTCTCGCTCGATCCGCTGCTGCAGGCGGAGTTGCAGCCGCTTTCGGGCATCGGCGTCGATAGCGCGATCGGCTGCGGCAAGACCGCCTTTCGCGAGGCGATGCTGATCACCCATCGCGGGCTGTCCGGTCCCGCCATCCTGCAGATTTCCTCCTACTGGCGGCCCGGGCAGGAGATCGCGGTGCGCATGCTGCCCGACATCGATCTCGCGGACGCACTCGTGAAGGCCAAGCGCGAGCACGGTCGGCAAAGCGCCGCCACCGCGCTTTCCGCCCATCTGCCGAAGCGGTTGGCACAGTATTTCGCGGAGAAAGCCGGCCCCGCCGGGCCTCTGGCCGACACGCCGGACAAGGCGCTTGGCGCGCTTGCCCGCGCCGTTCAGGACTGGCGGGTGAAGCCGGCGGGCACGGAAGGCTACCGCACCGCCGAGGTGACGCTCGGCGGGATCGACACCAATGCGCTGTCATCCGCCACGATGGAAGCGCGGTCCGTGCCGGGGCTCTATTTCATCGGCGAATGCGTCGACGTTACCGGCTGGCTTGGCGGTTACAATTTCCAGTGGGCATGGGCCTCGGGCGTCGCCGCCGGCGATGCCGTATGAGGTGAAAGCCGCCACGAAGGCGCTCGGCCAGTTCAGCCAGCCAATACCATGGTCTGGGAAGCGGGTTGGCGAAGGCGCGGTAATAATCGTCTTCCGGCACGTCGCGCCAGTTGACGTCGTCCGTGAGTTTTGGCGGGCGTCGGGTCATTGCGATGTCTCCTTTGTCGTGAGCCATCGCCTCTATTAAGCGCAAAAATTATCGTTTGATACCGGCTGAAATGAGGGCTATTTTTCATTCATGAAAAATGCCCCATGGTCTCATTATCAACTGTTTCTGCTGGTTGTCCGCCATGGCGGGCTCACCGGCGCTTCCGAGGAAAGCGCGCTGAGCCCGGCGACCGTTGGTCGCCACATGCTCGACCTCGAGCACCGGCTCGGCAGGACGCTTTTTGCCCGAAGCCCGCGCGGTTACAGCCTGACGCCGGACGGGGAAACGCTGCATGCGATGCTGAAGGAGGCCGAAGGCAGGCTGCGCCGGGTCGAGGACTGGGGCGGCGAGACGGCGGCCCCGACGCTGGTGCGCCTCGGCATTGGCACATGGAACGCCTTTCTGGTCAGCCAGCACATCAATGAAATCCGCGCGCCGGGCGATCCCGTCCGCCTCGAATTCCTCGTCGGCGAGCAGCGCGCGAGCCTTGCCCACCGGGAGAACCATATCGGCATCCGCGCCTTCCGGCCGGAGGAGACAAATCTTGCCGCCCGGCGCGTCTGTCCCGCCGCCTATGCCCCTTTCAGGGCGAGGAACGCTGCGGTCGCGGAGCAATGGATCGCGGTGACAAGGGAAGCCGCGATTTCGCGTTACCTCACCTGGCCCCACACGCACAACGCCAACGCCATCATCATGACGGCAAGCCGGCCACGCTCCATGCTTGATCTGGTGGAAGCCGGCGCCGGCATCGCCGTCCTGCCGTGTTTCATCGGCGACGCCAACCAGCGTCTCACCCGCGCGGGTCCGGTGATCGATGAACTGACCCACGACCAGTGGCTTGTCCTTCATGACGACGATCGCCGTCAGCGCGATATCCGTCAAGTCGCCGACCGGCTGTTCCGGTTCATGAAGGCCCGGGCGGAGCTCTACGCCGGCAGACGCGCGGGAACGGACGCCTGAGTTCCGGTCGCGGCGGGAACCGGGCAGTGCAGGCCGTTTTAATCGGACGCGGGGCCGGAGGGGATCTCGGAGACGCGCGCGAAGGCGGCCAGCGCATTGCCGCTGATATCGAGCGCGATCCCCGGCGCATTACCGCTCTTCGGCGTCGCCGTCAGCTTTGCCTCAAGCTGGCCGGTGGCGGTATCGACCTGTCCCTCGATCGTGACCTGCCGGTTCTCGCCTTCGATGGTGACGCCGTCGAGCGTCAGGATGGTGCCGTCGAGACTGCCCCGGCCCTTGATCGACTGGAAGGCATAGGGCGCCTGTTTCAGCGGGGAAAATGCAAAGGCATTGCTGTTTTCGGCGGTTGCCAGGATCGCGTTGAGGTCAAGCCAGGTCAACTGGCCGGAACCGGCCTCAAAACGGAAATTGCCCGACAGGCCGTCCTTGGCGTCCCGCTCCAGCGGCAAATTCGCCTGGTAGACCAGTTCAAGGGTGAGTGCGTCGCTTTCCAGCGGAACGCTGATCCCGAGCTGGCGGAAAAGCGGGCCCGATCTGACATTTTCGGCATTCAGCCGGACCTTGGCGGTGCCGGCATTCTGCACCGCGACATGGGCGAACAACGAGCCATTGTCGAGCCTGCTGTCGGCAATATCGAAACTGGTCTGTTCGCTGGTGCGGATGATGCTGGCGGCGACATCGGAAAGGGTGATGTCGGCAAGCCGCACGGTGCCGGCCGAGACCCGCAGATCGAGATCGGAGAGCGGCTCGCCGGTTCCATCGTTTGAACCTTCCGCCATCCTATCGATCCAGGATGGCAGCGAGGACTGCGCATCGAACAGCGCGATATCGGTGAACGCCATGGTCGCGGAAATCCTGGCGGGCTCATCGGGCGTCTTCATGACGATATCGAGAGCGCCGCTCGCTCTCGACTCCCCGATCGCCAGTTCCACGGGCGAGAAGCGCAGGGATGATCCGCTGCGCGCGACCTGGCCTTTAAGCGATGCCTTTCCCACTGTGCTGAGAAGCCGGGTCTCGACGCCGAGCCGGGTCATCAGATTCTGCAGGTCGGCGGTCGAAAGGGAGAAGCTGCCATTCAGGAAATAGGGCCGCCTGCCGGATGCCGTGCCCTGATAGCTGACCGAGGCAAGGGCGTTGGCAAGCGTGAGATCAACCGTGGAGGCGCCGCCGGCAAACATCGCGACCGGTTTGGCGGTCCTGAGCGCGATCTCGGTCGGCTCGCCGCCGATCTCGGCCGATCCCGTGAACCGGGCCGCGCCATCCAGCTCTTCCCAGTCCAGTTCTCCGGTGACCGCTTTCACGATCCGTGGATCGCCATTGCCATCGCCCTTGCCGGCAATGGCGATGGTGCTGTCGATCAGCCGCAATTCCCCCGGCCCCTTGCCGTCAATGCCGTCAATCGCGTCGCCTTCGCCATCCTGAATGGCCGCGACCGCCATCGCCAGCCTGTTCGCGGGCGCAGCGCCCGGAACGCCGGCATCTTCCAGCACGATGACGGCCTTGTCGAATGTCAGGTCGGAGAAGGCGGGATTGCCGGAAAGCGCGCCGAAAATGCCGAAATCGGCCGTCAACTCGGCCGCGTTTCCATAGACCAGAAGACCGCCGCCGCTCGGGCGGGCGATCGCGGCGCCATGCGCGGTGATCTTGGGACGGGGCCAGTAGGAAATCTCCGGCGTTCCCGCAACCGTCGCGCGTGCGCCGAGCCATCCCGAAAGCTCTCCTTCCAGCGCATCGCGCATGGAAGCGGGCGAGACGATGGTGGGCACGAGGTGATAGGCAGCCACAGCCAGAAGAATACCCCCCGCCAGCGCGTAGCGCACCCACCGTCTGCGGACCAGTCGGCGGGGCCGTTCCGAAAAAAGCGCGGCTGGCGATGGAATTCTCATGAGATAAGGCCTGTATCTGCACACTCCCGTCCCGGCGATAACCGAAAATTGCTAATGGCACAATAATGGGTTGTTTTTTGCGCACCGGCAGAGGCTGGTCGAATGACCGTTGTTTGCCGGTATTCAAAGCAAGGTCCATTGGCACAGAAACCTTGTCTCGCCGGGTTCCAGCGCTACACGGAGGCGCGAGCAGATCTAACGGCGCTGGATCTTCGTGCCGAATTCCACGCCCTGAGGGCCTGGCTCGACGCCGCTATTCCTGTTGTTTTTCAGGGTGTCGGGGCCCCGTTCCGACCGCGCCGGCTGGTTTAATTTGCCCCCAACCGTTGCAATCGGCGGTGCAGGGGCCTATATCAACCCCATCGACCATTGCTTGTGACGTTGTCCGGGGCTGATTGCCCTACCGATTTCCTCTCAAAATCGATCTCTTTCGCGAATACCCGCGAAGGAAACACCAATGAAGGGAAATCACTATGTCAACCGGAACAGTAAAATGGTTCAATGCTGCCAAGGGTTTTGGCTTTATCCAGCCTGATGACGGCAGCACGGACGTTTTCGTTCATATTTCTGCCGTTGAGCGTGCAGGCATGCAGTCGCTCAATGACGGTCAGAAATTGAGCTATGAAGTCGTTCGCGACAACCGCTCTGGAAAGAGCGCGGCCGACAATCTTCAGGCTGCTTGATCTTATTGCCCCTGGTTGACCACGGATGAACTGGCAACCGTTTCGGGAATTGGCGGATATCGCCCTATTTCAAGCCGCAGATAATTGTCATTCGCTGTCGCTGACCACGGATGTACTGGCAGTGACTGGGAAGAGGTCGGGTTAATCCCGGCCTTTTTGTTTTCATGTTGCCGCCCGTGCGCGCTGATGCGCCGCATGGCCGGGAACGTGGAAGAAACATAAACCAATCAAGGAGGTTTTCTTGCAGGTACTGGTAAGAGATAACAATGTCGATCAGGCGCTTCGCGTCCTGAAGAAGAAAATGCAGCGTGAAGGCATCTTTCGCGAGATGCGGGCGCGGCGATCTTACGAGAAGCCTTCGGAAAAGCGCAACCGCGAAGCGGGCGAGGCGGTTCGCCGTCTGCGTAAGCTGAAAAGAAAGCAGATGCAGCGCGAAGGTCTCCTTCCGTCGCGCAAGAAGGGCTAAAGCGCGTTCGCCAAGAGTGGAATCTGTCTTCCGTCCGGACGCGCGTGAGAACAAACAGACAGAGCGGGACCGTATTTTTCGTGAAAGGCGGACCTCTCCAGCGCCTACGCCGTCCGATCAGGGAGACTGCCATGACTACGACAAAAGATCAGTTGTTCAAGCCCGGCCGGGTTTCTGCCACGGACAAGCTGGCAACCACCGACAAGGTGGCGCGCGAGATTATTGCCGAAGAGGCAACCCGGCTTGTCACCAAGACGGAGCGTTTGCGCCGCCTACGTATCGAGCGGGAAGCGGCAGCTCCGGAAGAAAAGCCGAAGAAGGTCCGGGCCAAAAAGGCCGCGAAGTAGGGGCTGCTCCGGTATCGACGCGTCGGCATGACCGGCCCCGTCTTTCGCCCCGCCGTTTGACGCCGGGTGACGGAGTGATTTTTGAAAATGCGACGACCCGCCACATGGCGGGTCGTTTTGCGTTTGGGCCTTGTTTGCCGAAAACGCTGTGTTCATCGAATGACGCATTGTTCTTGCCGGGCGCGGACGGCATCTATCGTAAAACGCCCGCAAACGAGGCATGACCATGTCGGAGATATGCAGACTATGAAGAAAATAGGATTTTTGTCCTTTGGACACTGGACGCCGTCGCCGCAATCGGCGACCCGCTCCGCCGCCGACGTGCTGTCGCAGTCGATCGACCTTGCTGTGGCGGCCGAGGAACTGGGCGCGGACGGCGCCTATTTCCGGGTACATCACTTCGCCCGGCAATTGTCCTCGCCATTTCCGCTGCTGGCGGCCATCGGCGCGAGGACCAGCCGTATCGAGATCGGAACCGGCGTGATCGACATGCGCTATGAAAACCCGCTTTACATGGTCGAGGATGCGGGCTCCGCCGATCTGATTTCCGGCGGGCGGCTGCAGCTTGGCATTTCGCGCGGTTCGCCAGAGCAGGTGATCGAGGGCTGGCGCTATTTCGGCTACCAGCCCGGCGAGGGCGAGGACGATGCCGCCATGGCGCGGCGCCATACGGAAGTGTTCCTCGACCAGCTTGAAGGCAAGGGCTTTGCCGAGCCCAATCCGCGCCCGATGTTTCCCAACCCGCCGGGCCTGCTGCGGCTGGAGCCGCATTCGGAGGGGCTCAGAAAGCGCATCTGGTGGGGCTCGGCCACCAATGCGACGGCTGAATGGGCGGCGAAGCTCGGCATGAACCTGCAGAGCTCGACGCTGAAGTTCGACGAGACCGGCGAGCCGCTCCACAGGCAGCAGGCCGACCAGATCCGCGCCTATCGCGCCGCCTGGAAGGAGGCCGGTCACGACTGGACGCCGCGGGTTTCGGTCAGCCGTTCGATCTTCGCGCTCACCACGGATATGGATCGGGCCTATTTCGGCCGTGGCGGGAACGAACAGGATTCGATCGGCTATATCGATGAAAAGACCCGCGCGGTGTTCGGCCGTTCCTATGCCGCCGAGCCGGACCGGTTGATCGAACAGTTGAAGGGCGACGAGGCGATTGCCGAGGCCGATACGCTGCTGCTCACCGTGCCCAACCAGCTTGGCGTTGCCTATAACGCCCATGTCATCGAGGCGATCCTGAAACATGTCGCGCCGGGCCTTGGCTGGCGCTGACGCCTTTTCGGAGGCGGCGGGCGTTGCGTCCCGCCGCGTCAATTTGACACATGACAAGTTAGAACCTGCTTGCCCCGTGGCGCGTTCGCGCATACGCTTTCTCTAAGCAAATCAAAAACAACGGACCATGCCGGTCCGTTCGGGTGGGGACCCTGAGCATCGATGCGCGTAGGCGCGGCATGCATTTGCGACAAAAGGGGACTGGCAGTGCAGTTTTTCGATACGATTTTCAATTACATCAATGATCTGACCTGGGGCTGGGCGCTGGTGCCGTTCCTGGTCGTGCTCGGCGTGTTCTTCACGGCGGCGAGCGGATTCGTCCAGTTCCGCTTCTTCAAGCGCATGTTCGGCGTTTTGTGGGGCGATGAGGACGGCGATCCCTCCAAGATCAGCGCCCGCGAGGCGCTGTTCGTTTCGGTCGGCGGGCGCGTCGGCGGCGGCAATATCGCCGGCGTGGCGGTCGCGATCACGGCCGGCGGGCCGGGCGCGGTGTTCTGGATGTGGGCGATCGCCCTTGTCGGCATGTGCTCGGGCCTTGTCGAGGCGACGCTTGCCCAGGCCTATAAACGCACCGAGCCGAACGGCGATTATCGCGGCGGCCCGGCGCAGGCTATTATCTACGGCCTTGGCGAAAACTATCGCTGGCTGGCGCTGATCTACGCGGTCTGCCTGATCGCGGCCTTCGCGATCGGCTTCAATGCCTTCCAGGGCAACACCGTTGCGGGGGCCGCGGCGGACAGCCTCGGCATTCCGCGCTATGTCACCGGCATCGTGCTGGCGGCCGCCACCGGCTTCATCGTTTTCGGCGGCATTCATCGCATTGCCAAGGTTTCCGACGTCATCATCCCGATCATGGCCTTCGGCTATATCGGCATGGCGCTGGTGGTCATGCTCATCAATATCACCGCCCTTCCGGCCGTGCTGTGGGATATCGTCGCCAATGCGCTCGGCATTCGCGAGGCGGTGGCCGGCGGCATCGGGGCCGCAGTTGCCAACGGGCTCAGGCGCGGATTGTTTTCCAACGAGGCGGGGCTGGGCTCGGCGCCCAATGTCGCCGCCACCGCCTATGTCCGCCATCCGGTGAGCCAGGGCATCACCCAGAGCTTCTCGGTGTTCATCGACACGATGATCATCTGCTCCTGCACCGCCTTCGTGATCCTGCTTGGCGATGTCTATCAGCCGGGCCAGGAAGGGGTCGATGGCGTGATCCTGACCCAGCAGAGCATTGTCGACCATCTCGGCGCCTGGGCGCAGTATTATCTCACCGCGGCGATCTTCCTGTTCTCGTTCTCGTCGATCATCTACAACTACTATCTCGGCGAGAACGCGCTGGATTTCATGACCGACAAGCCGAGCGCGCTGCAGATCCTCAGGATCGTCATCATCGCCATCGTCTTTATCGGCGCGGTCGCGCCGGGGGCGACGGCGGTGTTCAACTTCTCCGATCCGATGATGGGCATCCTTGCGGTCGTCAACCTCCTGGCGCTGATGATGCTGTTCCCGATCGCGCTCCGGCTGATCAACGACTTCCGCGGCCAGCTCGCCGCGGGCATCAAACGGCCGGTGTTCGATCCGAAGAAGTTCCCGGATCTCGACACCGACCCGACGGCCTGGCCCGACGCGAAGTGATGTGAGGGCAGGGGCTTGCTGTCTTTCCGGCTGCGGCCGAGGTCGTAAGGATCGGTACTATGCGGGGAGACTCTATGCGATAGCCCTGCCCTCGCCCCGCAGGGGAGAGGGCGGCGCGGCTGCGCCGGGTGAGGGGCGGAACCCCGGCGCTTGTCGGTTACTCGGACCGATCAGTTCCCGAGAATGCCGGGCAGACGGAGACCGTTTTCCTTCGCGCATTCGATGGCGATGTCGTAGCCCGCATCGGCATGGCGCATGACGCCGGTGGCCGGGTCGTTCCAGAGCACGCGGCCGATGCGGCGGGCGGCATCATCGGAACCATCGCAGCAGATCACCATGCCGGCATGCTGGGAGAATCCCATGCCGACGCCGCCGCCGTGATGCAGCGACACCCAGGTGGCGCCGGAGGCGGTGTTGAGCAGCGCGTTCAGCAACGGCCAGTCGGAAACCGCGTCGGAACCGTCCTGCATCGCTTCGGTTTCCCGGTTCGGCGAGGCGACGGAGCCGGAATCGAGATGGTCACGGCCAATCACGATCGGGGCCTTGAGTTCGCCGTTCTTCACCATCTCGTTGAAGGCGAGGCCGAGGCGATGGCGATCGCCAAGCCCGACCCAGCAGATCCGCGCCGGCAGGCCCTGGAAATGGATGCGTTCGCGGGCCATGTCGAGCCAGTTGTGCAGGTGCGCATTGTCCGGCAGTAGCTCTTTCACCTTGGCATCAGTCTTGTAGATGTCCTCCGGATCGCCGGAAAGCGCGGCCCATCGGAAGGGGCCGATGCCCTTGCAGAACAGCGGGCGGATATAGGCCGGCACGAAGCCGGGGAAGTCGAAGGCGCGCTCGCAGCCCTCTTCCTTGGCCATCTGGCGGATATTGTTGCCGTAATCGACCGTCGGAATGCCCATGTCATGAAAGGCGAGCATGGCCTCCACATGGGTGCGCATCGAGGCCCGCGCCGCCTTTTCGACAGCCTTGGGATCACGCTCGGCCTTGTCGCGCCATTCGCCGAGGCTCCAGCCGGCAGGGAGATAGCCGTTCACCGGATCATGCGCCGAGGTCTGGTCGGTGACGATATCCGGGCGGACGCCGCGCTTCACCAGTTCGGGCAGGATTTCCGCAGTATTGCCCAGCAGGCCGACGGATTTCGTCTCGCCCGCCTTGGTCCAGGCGTCGATCATCGCGAGCGCCTCGTCCAGCGTCTCGGCCTTCTCGTCGACATAGCCGGTGCGGAGCCGAAAATCGATGCGGGTCGGATCGCATTCGACGGCAAGGCAGCAGGCACCGGCCATGACGGCCGCCAGCGGCTGGGCGCCGCCCATGCCGCCGAGCCCGCCGGTCAATATCCATTTGCCCTTCAGGTCGCCCCTGTAATGCTGGCGTCCGGCCTCCACGAAGGTCTCGTAGGTGCCCTGGACGATGCCCTGCGCGCCGATATAGATCCAAGATCCGGCCGTCATCTGGCCGTACATCATCAGACCCTTTCGATCGAGTTCGTGGAAATGGTCCCAGTTGGCCCAATGCGGCACGAGGTTGGAATTGGCGATCAGCACCCGCGGCGCATCCGCATGGGTGCGGAACACGCCGACCGGCTTGCCGGACTGCACCAGCAGCGTCTCGTCCTCTTCCAGCGTCTTCAGCGTCTCGACGATTTTATCGAAATCGCCCCAGGTGCGGGCGGCGCGGCCGATGCCGCCATAGACGACCAGCTCATGCGGCTTTTCGGCGACATCGGGATCGAGATTGTTCATCAGCATCCGGAGCGGCGCTTCGGTGAGCCAGCTCTTGGCGTTGAGTTCCGTGCCGGTCGGGGCGTGGATTTCGCGGGTATTGTGTCGCGGGTTGTCGGTCATTTTGTTCCCTCTTTTACATGCGCGCGGAGAACGACAGGCGTTCGATCCGCTCCAGAATGTCCTGCAGATGGCGGCGCAGCTTGCCGGCCTTTTCCTCGTCATAGGCGAAGGGCGGCGCTTCGGTGGCAAGGTGGGTCGACTGCGCCAGCTCCATCTGGATGGCGTGGACGCCGGTCGCAGGCTTGCCGTAATGCCGCGTCGTCCAGCCGCCCTTGAAGCGGCCGTTGACGGCATGGTCATAGCCCGGCGCAAGCGCAACGACGCCTTCCACGGCGGCCTCGAATTCCGGCGCGCAGGTGGTGCCGAGATTGGTGCCGATATTGAAATCCGGCAGCTTGCCTGCAAACAGGAAGGGAATGTGCGAGCGGATCGAGTGGCAATCATAAAGAATGGCGATGCCGTGCTCGGCCTTCACCCGCGCGATCTCCGTCGCAAGGGCCGCATGATAGGGAGCGTGGAAGGTCTTGAGCCGCGCCGCGATGTCGGCCTCGGTCGGTTCCTGGCCCTCGTTCCAGATCGGCTTGCCGTCGAAATCCGTCTCGGGGATCAGGCCGGTGGTGTTCTGGCCGGGATAGAGACTCGCGCCCGACGGATCGCGATTGGCGTCGATGACGTAGCGGTGGAAGGTCGCCTTCACCGTTGTCGCATCGGCAAGCAAGCCGTCATAGAGCCGGTCGACATGCCAGTCGGTATCGGCGAGCAGGCTGCCATTGTCGTTGAGCCGCGCGTGGATTTCCGGCGGCACGAAGGTGCCGGTGTGCGGAAAACCGAGAATGACGGGCGATGTGCCGTGTTGGACGATGACGGGATCGGTCATGGGAAAATATTCCTCTGTCTGGAGTTCCGGCCAACGCCGCTTGCCCTCATCCGGCCTTCGGCCACCTTCTCCCCAAGGGGAGAAGGGGAATACGGCACCGTTCTGTCTTTTTTCATTCGCCTGCGCTGGCTGCTTGCTTCCCCTCGCCCCGGAGGGGAGAGGGTGGCGCGGACGCGCCGGGTGAGGGGAGGAACCCGCAGCATATGTCGTTTTGCCACGGTCACGCCAAGCCTGTTGGAGCAACCCATCAAACCTTCAACTCCGGCAATAGCCCCGCCCCGACTGCATCGATCAGCGCGCCATCGCGCACCGCCGACGCCGCCTTTTCCAGGTCACCGGCCATGTAGCGGTCGTCTTCGAGCGTCGCCACCCGTGCGCGGAAGGCGGCAATGACCCGCTGCAGGGCCGGACTGGTGACAAGCGGCGCGCGCAGTTCGACGCCCTGCACCCCGCAAAGCGCCTCGATACCGATAATGTGGCCGAGGTTCTCGGTCATCGCCAGAAGCCGCCGCGCGCCGTGGCAGGCCATCGATACGTGGTCTTCCTGATTGGCAGAGGTCGGCGTTGAATCGACCGAGGCCGGATGCGCCATCTGTTTGTTTTCGCTCATCAGCGCCGCCGATGTGACCTCCGCGATCATCAGACCGGAATTGAGCCCCGGCTTTCTCGACAGGAACGCCGGCAGGCCGAAGGAGAGCGCCGGGTCGACCAGAAGCGCGATCCGCCTCTGCGCAATCGCGCCGATCTCGCAGACGGCAATCGCGATCTGGTCGGCGGCAAACGCCACCGGCTCAGCATGGAAATTGCCGCCGGAAACGACGCTGTCGTCGGAGAGCACCAGCGGATTGTCGGTGGCCGCGTTGGCCTCGATTTCGAGCGTGTGGCCGGCCTGGCGCAAAAGATCGAGGCAGGCGCCATCGACCTGCGGCTGGCAACGGATGCAGTAGGGGTCCTGCACCCGCTCGTCGCCCTCGATATGCGAAACGCGGATTTCGGAGCCTTCGAGCAGCGCGCGCAAGGCGGCCGCCGCATCGATCTGGCCCTGATGGCCGCGCAGCGTGTGAATGTCCGGATGGAATGGCGCCGGCGAGCCCATGGCCGCATCGGTGGAGAGCGCACCGGTGACGAGCGCCGTCGCGGCGCAACGGAAGGCGCGGAACAGGCCGGCGAGCGCGAGCGCGGTCGAAACCTGCGTGCCGTTGATCAGCGCGAGCCCTTCCTTGGCGGCGAGCTGAACGGGCGTGAGGCCGGCCTTTTCCAGCGCGTCTCGACCGGAAACCCGCTCGCCGGCGAAGAAGGCTTCACCCTCGCCCATCATCACGGCGGCCATATGGGCCAGCGGGGCGAGATCGCCGGAGGCGCCGACCGAGCCTTTTTCAGGAATGACGGGGATGACGCCCTTTGCCAGCATGCCCTCGATCAGCCGCACCAGTTCGAGCCGCACGCCGGAAGCGCCGCGCCCGAGCGAAATCAGTTTCAGCGCCATGATCAGCCGCACGACGCTGCCATCGAGCGGCGCGCCGACGCCGCAGCAATGCGACAGGATGAGGTTGCGCTGCAGGGTCGCCGTGTCGGCGGCGTCGATCCTGATCGAGGCGAGTTTGCCGAAGCCGGTATTGATGCCGTAGACGGGTGCATTGCCGGCCGCGATCGCGGCAATGCGGGCGGCGGCCTTTTCGATGGCGGCATCGCAACCGGGATCCAGCCGCACGGCATCATCGCCGCGATAGATTTTTTCCAGCGTGGCCAGCGTCACGCTGCCGGGGGTGAGAACAAGCGTCATCGTGCAACCTCGTGGCCGGCGACATAAAGCCGGGAAAGCGGATTGAAACCGATGCGGTAGACGAGTTCGGCGGGGGACTCGACATCCCAGGTCGCGATATCGGCGGCCTTACCGGCTTCCAGCGTTCCGGTTTCCTCCGCAAGGCCGAGCGCCCGGGCCGCATTCACCGTGACGCCGGTGAGGCATTCGGCGACTGTCATGCCGAACAGCGTCGCGCCCATGTTCATGGTCAAAAGCAGCGAGGTCAGCGGCGAGGTGCCGGGATTGCAATCGGTCGCAAGCGCGAGCGGCACGCCCGCCGCGCGCAGCGCCGCCATCGGTGGATGCTGCTTTTCCTTCAGCGTGTAAAAGGCGCCGGGCAGAAGCACGGCAACGGAGCCCGCTGCGGCCATCGCCTTCGCGCCGGCCTTGTCGAGATATTCGAGATGGTCGGCGGACAGCGCGCCATAGGAGGCCGCCATCGCCGCGCCGCCGAGGTTGGAAAGTTGCTCGGCATGCAGTTTCACCGGCAGACCCAGCGCCTTCGCCTTGTCGAAGACCGGCCGCACTTCATCCGGCGAGAAGGCAATGCCCTCGCAGAAGGCGTCAACCGCATCGACCAGACCTTCGCGGTGCGCCATCTCGAGGCCGGCGACCGCCACTTCCTCGATATAGGCGGCGTTGCGGCCCTTGTATTCCGGCGGGGTGGCATGGGCGGCGAGCCAGGTGGTCTTCACCCGGACGGGGCGCAGCGTGGCAAGCCGGCGCGCCGCGCGCAACATCTTCAGCTCCGTCTCGATGTTGAGGCCATAGCCGGACTTGATCTCGATGGTCGCGACGCCTTCCGCGAGCAGTGCATCGAGGCGCGGCAGCGCGGCAGCGACCAGTTCATCCTCGGAAAGCGCATTGGTCGCCGTCACCGTGGAGACGATGCCGCCGCCGGCGCGGGCGATCTCCTCATAGGATGCACCCTCGAGCCGCATCTCGAATTCCTTCGCGCGACTGCCGCCATAAACGATGTGGGTATGGCAATCGATCAGCGCCGGGGTTACCAGCCGGCCGCCGCAATTGACCTTTTCGAAACGGGCGCACCGTTCCGGCAGGCCCGCCTCGGGACCGGCGTGGACGATGCGGCCATCCTCTATGGCAAGCACGCCTTCGACAATGTCCGTGCCGCCAATCATGGACGCGATACGGGCGTTGATGAAAAGTTTGGGCGAAGCTGAAGCCATCCCTTTCCCCTTGTTGTCTTTGATTGGATATTATGTATATACATAACGCAATCACGCGCAAGAATAAAATGGGGCTCACCGCATGGCATCTCACCTCTTCGCCGAAAACATCCTGACGCCCGAGGGTTGGCGCGCCAATGCGCGGCTCGCCCTCGAAGGCGGCCGCATCGCCGGCCTCGCCTTCGAACAGACGCCTGAACCGGGCGACGAGCGCCACGGCATCATCGTGCCCGCCATTGCCAATGTTCACTCCCACGCCTTCCAGCGCGCCATGGCGGGCCTTGCCGAACGCCGCGGTCCCGCGAGCGACAATTTCTGGAGCTGGCGCGAGGTGATGTACCGCTTCACCTTTGCCATCGAGCCGGACGAAGTCGAGGCGATCGCCGCCCAGCTCTATATGGAAATGCTGGAGGCCGGCTTTTCCCGCGTCGGCGAATTCCATTACCTGCATAATGAGAAGGACGGCAGTCCCTACGGCAATATCGGCGAGATGGCGGAACGCATAGCGGCGGCGGCCGGCGAAACAGGCATCGGCCTCACTCTCCTGCCGGTTTTTTACGCCCATTCCGATTTCGGCGGCGCGGAACCGAACAATGGCCAGCGCCGCTTCATCCATGACCGCGACAGTTTCGCCCGCCTGATGGAGGCGTCCGCAAAGGTCGTCTCCGGCCTCGATCACGCCGTCCTCGGCGTCGCCCCGCATTCGCTGCGGGCCGTCACCCCGGAAGAGCTCGCATTTGCCGCAAGCCTGGCCGACGGCCCGGTGCACATGCATATCTCCGAACAGACGAAGGAAGTCGATGACTGCCTTGCCTGGAGCGGCAAGCGCCCGGTGGAGTGGCTGCTCGACAATACCGGCGTTGACGGCCGCTGGTGCCTGATCCACGCCACGCATATGACCGACGCGGAAGCCGAAGGCCTCGCGCGATCCGGTGCGATCGCCGGCCTCTGCCCGGTCACGGAAGCCAATCTCGGCGATGGCATCTTCCCGGCAAGCCGGTTTCTGGCCTCAGGCGGTGCCTTCGGCGTCGGCTCGGACTCCAACGTGCTGATCGGACTTGCCGACGAATTGCGCCAGCTCGAATATGCCCAGCGCCTGGGGGAGCAGGCCCGCAACGTCATCGCCGAGCCCGGCGGCACCACCGGCCGCCGCCTGTTCGACGGCGCGCTTGCCGGCGGGGCCCAGGCCATGGGCATTGAAGCCGGTATTGCGGAAGGTCTACCCGCCAGCTTCTTCTCGCTCGACAACAGCGCCGCGCCCTGGCTCAACGGAGATCAGGCCCTCGACGGCTTCATCTTCGCCGGCCAGGTAAAGCCCGATTGCCTCTGGGCCAATGGCGTCAAACAGGTCGAAGCCGGGCGGCATGTCAGGCGCGCGGCGATTGAGGCGCGGTTCCGCAAGGCGATGGCGGCGCTGATGGCGCGGAGCGGCTGAGCCTGACAGGGAAAGCGCGGATCCGGCGCCGCACGAAAATATCGGTCGAGGCAGGGCAGCGCTTCTCCTATTGTTATGTCTAGACAACAAAATCGATTCCCGTCTAGACTGGTGCCCTCGCAACAAGGGCCAAGACGCCCGTACAAAAGGGGATCATCAGATGAAATGGCTTGCAGCAACCGCCATGGCTGCCATGGCGCTTTCCACCTCCGTATATGCGCAGGAAACCAAGGTCGCCGTCGGTCTTTCCGGCTGGACCGGCTTTGCGCCGCTGACGCTCGCCAAGGAAGCGGGCATTTTTGAAAAGAACGGGCTCGATGTCGAACTGGTCAAGATTCCGCAGGCGAGCCGCCATCTGGCGCTGGCCTCCGGCGACATCCAGTGCGCGGCGACCACGGTCGAGACCTGGATCGTCTGGGCCGCCGCCGGGGTTCCGACGACGCAGATCTTCCAGCTCGACAAGTCCCACGGCGCCGATGGCATGGTTGTGCGCAACGAGATCGAATCGATCGCCGATCTGAAGGGCAAGACCGTCGCGGCCTCCGCGCCCGGCACCTCGCCCTATTTCTATCTCGCCTGGATTCTCAAGGAAAACGGCATGACGATGGACGACGTCAAGGTCGTCAACCTCGAGCCGGGCCCGGCCGCCCAAGCCTTCATCGCCGGCCAGAACGATGCGGCGATGACCTATGAACCCTATCTCTCGTCGGTGCGCGAGGCGCCCGACGCCGGCAAGATCATCGCCACCACGCTCGATTATCCGGCCGTCATGGACACGTTCGGCTGCACGCCTGCCTTCCTTGAGGAGAACCCGGACGCCGCCAAGGCGCTCGCCACCTCCTATTACGAGGCGCTCGACATGATCGCAGCCGAGCCCGAAAAATCCTACGAGATCATGGGCGCTGACGTGAACCAGTCGGGCGAACAGTTCGCCGGTTCGGCGCAGTATCTCGAATGGCAGGACCGCGATGCGGCGATTGCCTTCTTCGGTGGCGAGTTCAACGATTTCTCCGCCGATGCCGCCCAGCTGTTGCTCGACGCCGGCGTGATCCGCGAAATCCCGGACCTTTCGAACCTCGCCGATCCATCGTTTATCCAGGAGTGAGGCAAGCCGCATAGCCCCCGATCAATCTCCCCCCTTTGAGGGGGAGATGTCGCGAAAGCGACAGAGAGGGGTATTGGGCAGACGCCGCG
This sequence comes from Martelella sp. UBA3392, assembly GCF_002358775.1. Lineage (NCBI taxonomy): Bacteria > Pseudomonadati > Pseudomonadota > Alphaproteobacteria > Hyphomicrobiales > Aurantimonadaceae > Martelella > Martelella sp. UBA3392. The sequence continues at coordinate 6,032 of NZ_DEPM01000224.1, read as the reverse complement.
AACTCCGAAACTGTCGAGAGGGTTCACCCCTCTCTGCCCCTGTCGGGGCATCTC